>NZ_JBBKBF010000069.1:0-18437 GCF_037892625.1 Phocaeicola sp. ICN-14070
GGAAAACCATTATAAACCATTAAAACAGAGAAAGATGAAGCTGAGAATTACAGAGGCGGTGCTTGCGGAGGCATACAGGGCAAAAGTGTGCAGGGAACGGATGGAAGAACTGGCGGAGAGCATACGGAAGTCGGTGAAGAAACGGCACTCGCTGCCGAAGATGAGAATACGGCTGGCGGAGTACGGCAATGACACGGAGCTGATGCTGGCGGCAGTGAGCGCACTGCGGAAAGATAAGGAAGCACCGTCGGCAAGGGACAGGGATTTCAGGGCATGGATGCTCATGCTGTGCCGCTCACGCGAGTATGAAGTGATCTGCTACATGTGCAATGAACTGACGGATGCATGGGAACGGAAATACCGGACACGGGAAATGCTGGTGCTATGCGACGTGCTGCATACACTGAAAGGCCATGCACGTACGAACGAGATGACAAACAGGGTATGCGACTATTTCTTCAGGGAAAGACGCAACAAGCTGTATGGCAAGACTTTCCGCATAGAGGAAAAGGATATGGCATACGCCGAGAGCAGGCTGCCGGAACTGGACAAGGCGGTATTCCGCATGACAGTGAACCACTACGGCCACCGCACATTTGTGGCCGAGGAACTTGCCGGACTGTGCGGCATGGGCTATTCGCTGATGCGGCGCAAGTTCAAAACATACTACGGCACGGGGCCATCGGAGTGGCTGCGCCGGGAGCGGATAAGGCGCATAGAGGAGGATATGGAATACCGGGTGGAACTGCCGCTGAAGGAAGTAGCCGAGCGCAACGCCTTCGGCTCGGCAAGCAATTTTGCGGACTTCTGCCAGAAGCAGACCGGAATGAGTCCGTGCGAACTGAAAGCCATAGGATATGAGAAATGGGAGAAGCGCAGGATGGATTTCTGGAACCAATAAAAACGCGCACTGATTTTTATCAGAATCTGGAACATCCCTTCGGGAAGGTTCCACTAACTTACCGCCTAAAAAACAATCCGAAAATACATGAACAACAATACATTTTCAAGATGGAAGGAATCCCTCCACCTGAAAATCCTGTCGGGCTATCTCATACTGGGACTGCTCGTACTGGGCATCATCACGGCCGTATGGTACGAAAAGCAGGTATTTGAGCAGGCGGAGGCAGAGGAACGCAGCCTGCTCATGCAGCGTACCGCCGCCAGCGAAGCATACCGGGGACTGATCACACTGTTTCTGGACAATGACCGCGCGATGCTGTGGGACGACTCGGACATGGATACATACGACCGGCGGGAATCGCACACGATGGAGGTGATAGACCGGCTGAAAGGCTACTACGGAGAACCGGCGCAGACGGCAAGGATAGACACGGTAGTAAGGCTGCTGCACGAGAAACGCAGGCTGATCGAGCGGATGGTGGATATGCCGACTACGGTGTACCGCATGGACAGCCTGCTGGAACGCCACCTGCCCGGACTGGAGCAGACGGCATCGGTACGGACAACGACAGTGACGGAACGCACCGAACCGGAAGAGGAAAAGAAACGGGGCGGGCTGTTCGGCCTGTTCCGCAAGAAAAAGAAAGAAGAACCGGCACGCACGACCACACGGGTGAGCACGACGCCCAACACCCGGCACATTGCGGAGATGCGGCGGTTTGAGGAAGAGATGCGTACGGCACTGGCAGAGCAGGAACAGGCATTCTCCCATCTGTCGGACTCACTGAAAATACGCAACAGCATACTGAACCGGAACCTTTCGCGGCTGATACGGGAAATCGGACAGGACGAGACAAAACGCATGGAAGAAAGGCACATGCGGGTGGCGGAACTGAGAGAGACGGCATTCGCACTGATATGCGGCATATCGGCGGCAGGTGTCCTGTGTGCGGTGCTGCTGTATGCAGTAGTCCGGAGGGACATCCGCCGCCGCACCAGAGACAGGAAACAGCGGGAGGAACTGATAGAGAGCCTGCGCAGGTCGGTCCGGGAGAATGAAGAGCTGATAAAAAGCAGACAAAACATCATGCAGACGGTGACGCACGACCTGCGCTCACCGCTGACCGCCATACGCGGCAATGCGGAACTGATACTGAAGGACGGGAACCGGGAGACAACGGCGCTGCACGCGGAGCATATACGGCAGTCGGCAGAGCGTATGGGGTCACTGATGGAGAACCTGCTGGACTACTACCGCATAGACAACGGAAAGGAGACCGTCAGGGTGAAGCCGTTCAGACTGGCGGGAGTGGCGGAAACACTGGAAACGGAGTTTGCCGCACGGATGGAAGAGAAACGGCTGGAGTTCAGGGTGAACAACGCCGCTGACGAGGTGGTCATGGGCGACAGGAACCTGATACTGCGTATCGGCAGCAACCTGCTGTCGAACGCACTGAAGTTTACGGAACGCGGGGGCGTGACACTGACCGCCCTGTATGCCGGAGGGAAATTCACGCTTGCGGTAGAAGATACCGGAGGAGGAATAGACAAGGACAAACGGGAACAGATATTCAAGCCGTTCGAGCGGCTGAGCAATGCCGCCACGCAGGACGGCTTCGGGCTGGGACTGTCGATAGTGAAAAGCCTTGCGGAACTGATGGAGGGCAGCATATCGGTGGAGAACATACGGAACACGGGCAGCCGCTTCAGCGTGGTGCTGCCGCTGCCCCAGGCGGAGAAAGCCGGAGAGACAGGCCGCAAGGCAGCAGCGAAGCGGACAAGACTGGGCGGATGTTCGGTGTTGTCGCTGGACAACGACAGCATCATACTGGGGATGATACACGACATATTCGTGCAGAACGGGGTGCACTGCGACACCTGCACGAGTACGGGGGAAATGGCGGAGAAGCTGCGCGAGGGACACTATGACCTGCTGACCACGGACCTGAAGATGCAGGACGCAAGCGGCTATGAGGTGCTGGAACTGCTCCGCACGTCGGACATAGGCAACTCACGCACCATCCCCGTGATGGTGGTGACCGGCTCGAAAAGCATCACGAAAGAGGAACTGGCAGGCGCTGGCTTCGGCTCGGTGCTGTACAAGCCGTTCTCCATCGACGAACTGCTGGCAGCCGCGGAAGAATGTATCGGTGAGGACAGCACCCCACGCATAGACCTCGGCCCGCTGTTCGCATACGGCGACAAGCGGCAGAGGCTGGAATGTCTGGTCAGGGAAACGGAGAAGGAAATGGCCGCCATACGGGAGGAAGCGGAAAGGTGTGACAGGGACAGACTGGACTACTGGATACACCATATCCGCAGCTCGTGGATGCTGATACATGCCGAAGGGCCGCTGCAGGAGCTGTATGACGTGCTCCACGGAAACGGGACGGCAGAAGAAATCAGGAAGTATGCCGGAAAAGTAACCGGTCAGGGCGAAACCATCATCCGGCTCGCCCGAAAGGAAATGGAGAGAACGGTATGGGAAGAATAATAGTGATAGAAGACAATCCGGTATTCCGCGACCATGTCTGCGGAATGCTGGAGAAGGCAGGCTACGAGACCCGCACGGCATACGAGTGCGCCGGGGCACGGAGGCTGCTGGCAGAACTGGACGAAGAGGACATCATCCTGTCGGACCTGCGTCTGCCTGACGGGGAATGTACGGAAGTGCTGGAGCGGATGCGGGAAGCGGGTATCAGAAACCCGTTTGTCATCATGACCGACTATGCGCAGGTCGCATCGGCAGTCAGCTCCATGAGGCTGGGAGCCGAGGATTATATCCCCAAGACCCTGCTGCAGGAAAAGCTGCTTCCGAGGATAAGTGAGCTGGTACGCAAATCAGAAAGAAGGCATACCATGCCCATACTGGAACGCAGAAGTGCCGCATTCCGGACCATCGACCGGCGTATCTCACTGGTAGCCCCGACGGATATAGGGGTGCTGATACTTGGAGAGAACGGCACTGGCAAGGAACACGTAGCAGAAAAGATACATGCGCAGAGTACCCGGCAGAAAGGTCCGTTTGTCGCGATAGACTGCGGTATGCTGACACGGGAGCTGGCGGCATCCGAGCTGTTCGGATACGAGAAAGGCGCATTTACGGGAGCCATAACCGGAAAGAAGGGCTGCATGGCAGAGGCTGACGGCGGCACGCTGTTTCTGGATGAGGTGGGCAACCTGCCCGCTGAGGTACAACAGAAACTGCTGCGTGCGCTGCAGACCAAATGCTACCGTCCGACGGGCTGCACCCGCGAACGGAAAGCGGATGTGCGCATCGTGGCGGCGACCAACGAGAATCTGGAGAAGACAGTGGAGGAAGGATGTTTCCGGCGGGACCTGTATCACCGCCTGAAGGAATTTGTCATCAAGATACCGCCGCTGCGGGAGTGCCGGGAGGACATACTGCCCCTTGCGGAGTTTTTCCGGGAGCTTGCCAACGAGGAACTGGGACGGCATACGGAAGGATTCGACAAGGAGGCGGAAAAGGAACTCATGAGGCGGATGTGGGCAGGAAATGTGAGGGAACTGAAACAGACGGTGCGTTCCGCCGTCCTGCTGACGGAAGGAAGGCTGATAGGAGCCGACAGACTGGAAGTGGAAAGTACGGCACAGGCAGGCAGCTCCCTGCTGCTGAAAGACGGGAATGAGGAAAGGGAACGCATCGTGCGGGCACTGGCACAGGCGGACGGGAACCGCGAAGTGACTGCCGGACTGCTGGGTATCAGCCGCACGACCCTGTACAACAAGATGAAAGAATACGGTATCATGCAGAAAAAGAGCGAAAAATGAGAAAATTTCGACTGAAAATCCTATCTTTGCATGAACATAGGAGAAAAACGGTACGGAGAAACACGGTTTCCCGTACCGACTAAGATATAGTATAGAATAAGACCGCAAGGCGTTCTAATGGAAATCTGGTAAATTTCGACATCGGGAGCGATTGCGTGATGCTTATGCTATGCCTTGGCATAGCGTGCATTCGCGTATATTTCCCGATAGGCTTTACCAGAGCCTCCATTAGAGATAACGTGTATTGCACGCTATTTTTTATTTTACGGCTTCCGGTCGCAACAGAATGACCGCTATGGCAAAAGTCCGATTACTTGCCGTCCTGACGATGGACGGCTGTCCGGCAGAAACAACCGGTCTGTCCGGGCGATGGCTTGGTTCCGACCAGTACGGGATAGGTGCGCTGAAAGAGGCTGCCACCTGCGTCCTGACAGAAGACACGTCGCTTACACTCCTCTCCAACCGGACCGAACAGACCGACGACTCCCTGAACTATCTGATAGAAGCAACCGAAAAGACGGCAGGCATCATCAACGGCATGATACGGATGCGGCTTGTGGATGAAATCATCCTCTACATGGTTCCCGTCATTGCGGGAAACGGCAGCAGGCTGTTCCAGTCGTCGCTGCCCGAAAGCGAATGGACATGCACGGGAAGCAGACAATGGAAGGACGGAATGGTACGGATAGCCTACGGACGGAAAACACCCCGCCAACGGGTGGTGACGTTCGGAAAATGAACGCCCGGTACGTTCAAAAAGTGAACGTACGTTCAGATTCTGAACAAAAAATGAGGCGTTGGGAAAAGCTCCAAAAAATATTTTCAGCAAATATTTCGCTGAATATCAGTGTGATATATCCATACTTAAAGAAAAACACTCCCGCAGGACCGCTATTTGTCCCATAGTTTTATGTGCGCACACTTCAAACCAAGTGTAATAACATAAAACTGAAAGAGAATGGAACACCTCATATTGACAGAAACAGACTTCTTCCGACTGATAGGCAACCCCGGCTCTACCGGATTGGGAACCGCATACAACGAGTTCACGACCACAGTAGTGTCCCTGTGCAAGGAAAGGGAAAGTGTCTGCCGGACAGTTTTCGCACTGAGCTATGCGGAAACGGAACTGCAATACCACGATGCCATGCAGGAGACGGACTCCAGCCGCAGCATATATGTGAGAAAGGCCCTGTCGTTCGTGCGCAAGATGCTGAAATATTACCAGGTACGGCTGCATCGAGGCGGAGCCTTTGACGGAGGCGAAAAGACAAACCAAAGGCAGGACGAAGCCGCAGCGATGCAGTGGACGGGAAGCACGGCCGAGCTGGTGGAACTGATTTACGGTCTGGACGAAATGAAGCTCATCAACGGAGGGGAAACGGGCATCAAGGAGCTGCTGGCGAGATTCTGCCGCATGTTCGGTGTGGAGATAAAGGAGAACCAGTGCTACAACACCTATGCGGACATCAAGCGGCGGAAGAACGAGAGCCGGACGTATTTCTTTGACAGAGCGGCGGAACGGCTGAACCGCAGGATGATGCGGGACGAGGAGGCGGAACGGAAGAGGCGGTGAAAAAAGAAAAATCTGCCTTTACCGTAATTATCCACAAGAAAAGAATACCTTTGCAGAAACAATTATAATACAATATATTATGGCATTAGAAATCAAAGCAATTCCTACGCTGAAAGGGAAAGAAGCCGAACGTTTCGTGAAGGAAGCGGACAAGGCTTACCAAAAGAAGGAGAAAACAGATTTCAGCAAGCAGGTGAAAATAGCCCGTGCCATATTGAAAAAAGCCAATATGTTGTAAGTATGGGATTCCTGTTAGATAAATGCAGTTTCTTTCCATAAGATGAGAAAGCTATTGCAGATTGCAGTTTTTTTCATGCAGAAATGCAGATCTGAAGGAGTTCTTTCAGCATGATGTTCCACTTTACAACTATATTAGAAATACGGGATTTCAAAGTTTCAACTATATGTAGAAAAACATTTTCAGTAAAATTGGAAAGGTATTTATGTTAGTGGAAAATGATGTATATCAGCGATTAGGTCATCTCATTTAGAAATACTATCTTTGCGACAAGTCTATACAATAAATATATGAGTAGAATAAAAATTAAAAATTTCGGTCCGATAAAAGAGCCAAAGTCCGTAAAGGACGAATGGATAGATATAAAAAAAGTAACTGTATTTACCGGCAATCAAGGTAGCGGTAAAAGTACAGTTGCCAAATTAATTTCCACCTTTACATGGATGGAGAAGGTTTTAACACGAGGTGATTTCAAAGAAAAAGAATTTACTACCACCAAGTTTAAGAATAAATATTGTGGCTACCATCGTATTTCAAATTACTTTATAAAGGAACGTACTGAGATTATCTATGAAGGAAATGCATACAAATTTACTTACACTAAACAAGGTGAATTTATCATTGAAAAAAGAACAGATACATTTAACAGATATGTACTTCCACAAATTATGTATGTACCAGCTGAGAGAAATTTCATCAGTATGGTTAATAGACCTAATTTGATTAAAGACTTGCCAGATGCTTTACTGGTCTTCTTAACGGAATACAACAATGCCAAGCAACGTATTAAAGGAGGTCTTGAACTTCCTATAAATAATGCACAACTTGAATACAACAAACAAAATGATATAGTATCTGTAAAAGGAGAAGGTTACAAAGTTAAGCTCATGGAGGCATCCAGTGGGTTCCAATCAATCGTACCGCTGTATTTGGTTTCCTTGCATTTATCAGAGTCTGTAAAAAGTCAGGCAAATAATGCTCAAAAAATGAGTAGCGATGAAGCGAAACGGTTTGAAGCAGAAGTTGCTAATATATGGAATATGCCAAACTTGACAGACGAACAACGAAGAATAGCCCTTTCAGCTGTATCAGCCAGATTCAACAAATCAGCATTCATAAATATAGTAGAAGAACCTGAGCAAAATCTTTATCCGGAGTCTCAATGGATGATTATGAAACACCTGTTAGCATTTAACAATTCATTGGATGCCAACATGTTGATTGTTACTACACATAGTCCATATCTTATTAACGGTTTGACTATCGCTATCAAAGCAGGGCTACTATTGAAAGATCATTCGCTATCAGACGAAATACGGGAAAAGATAGATTCTGTTTTCCCTATTAAGTCAGCTATACAGCCTGATGAAATAGCTATTTATGAATTCAATGAGGTGGAAGGAACAGTAGAAATATTAGATACATATAATGGACTTCCTTCAGATGATAATTTTCTCAACAATATGTTGGAAAGGACTAACGAAGATTTTGCTAATTTATTGGAAATACAACAGGAGTTATGATAAATTTTTTCCCTAAAGAACATATTACTTCATCGAGTAAACGTAAATTTGGTATATGCGACCGTCCGGCTCCTGCTGCTGAAAAGGCTTATATTGCTGAGAAGCAGGGGCAGGACTGGATTGCGGCTGTAGATAATTATCCTCAAATAAAAGTAAATTTCGTACCAGTTGACCATTGTATTGAATTGCGCAGAGCGGATGGAAATATGGACAATCGCTGTGACGGCTTTCTGTTTTATAAAGATACAATCATATTTGTGGAATTGAAACAGAGGAAGCTCAAGGGTAGTCAATGGATAAAGGATGGCGAGCAGCAATTACGATCTACAATTGGTTATTTTGAGCAACAGAAGGAGGCACAGAATTTTTCCATAAAGAAAGCCTACATAGCCAATAGCGAGAAGCCATATTTTCGAACAGGGCAAGCCGCACGTATGGATCGTTTCTTTTCAGATACGAATTATATCTTACGAATAGAAAACAGAATACCAATAGAATAATCGGTAGATCTTGCAATGATTTTGTCAAAACATAGAAATTAGATGCAGAAATTACCGCTTCTATTTATATTGTTAGTAATATCACGGTTTGCAGTACTGTAAGGATTTAGAAACTAAAGTACATGAAAAAAATCATAACTCAATAAAAGTGTTGTAATCTTTCATTATAGTTTTGGCATGACGGAGAATATTCAATTCTAAAATATTTATTGGGGAGTTTGAAGTTGATTGCTTATGTGATATATACAAGAAAAAGAAAATAAGTCTCTCAGACAATGAAAGGCAGCATACTTGGGGGGCGTTCTTTATTTATAACGGGAACAGACAAAAAAGGAAAATCCGTAACACGACAGGGAAAGGCTGTACGTGCTACGGATTTTCTCTTTTCATCTGACCGTATATCCGGTTATCTGCCGCTGAGGAGGTATTGCAGTTCGGGGTCGGACTGTATGCGCTGCAACTCGTCGGCAACAATCTGCCGGACCTCGGCGCGGATACGGTTGTAGTTATCCTGGATCATCTCCTTCATGCGGTCGTTGCCGCCGGCATCGGTAAAGTCGGTGATGACGGGTATAGGCCGGTAAGCCTGTTCCTCACGCTTCACTTTCTCGGCATCGACCACAATCTCGCAATGGAAAATCTTCTGCTCGATACGCTCGCTGAAGTTGTCGGCGACCGCCCCGACGAACATGCCCTGCGTGAGTGTGGAAATCTTGCTCGCCGGGATAAGGCTCTCCATCTGCGTGTTAATGGAGGTGGACTTGTCCTCGCGGTTAATGGTGATGCTCTGCCGCCTCTGGAGAATCTTGCCGAAACGCTCGGAAAGGGTCTTGGCGGTCTCGCCCACGACCTGACCGGAAAAGATGTTGCCGACGGTGTTCATGACCACGGCGGCCTCCTTGTCGCCGTAGTCACGCTTGAGCTGGGAAAAGTCCTGAAAACCCAGCAGGGTGGAAACCTTGTTGCTCCGGGCGGTGGCAATCAGGTTGTCCAGTCCCTTGAAGTAAATCGTGGGCAGCTCGTCGATGATAATGGAGGATTTGAGCCTGCCCTTCTTGTTCACGAGCTTTACGATGCGCGAGTTGTACAGCCCCAACGCCGCCCCGTAGATATTCTGGCGGTCGGGATTGTTGCCGACACAGAGAATCTTCGGCTCGTCGGGATTGTTGATGTCGAGCGTGAACTCACTGTCGGACATGACCCAGTAGAGCTGCGGGGAAATCATGCGCGAGAGCGGAATCTTTGCCGAGGCTATCTGACCGGCGAGCTGTTCCATCGCCCCGCCCTGCCAGGCGTCCATGAACGGGGAAAGGTAGTTCTCCAGTTCGGGATAGCTGGTGAGAATCGGGAACAGGTCCTCGTAACGGCGGTTGAGCAGCTCGATGGCATGGGGAAAGGTGCAGTATTTCCCGTCCTGATAGATACGGAGGAACCATATCACGGCGGCGAACAGGATAATCGGAGACTCGACAAAGAAGTCGCCCTGCTTCTGCACCCAGGTCTTGTTCAAATTGAGCATTATCGTGTAGGCACTCTCGTAGGCATCGGTGATGTCCTCCATGAAATCCGGATGGATGGGATTGCAGCGGTGCGAGCGCCGCGGGTCGTCGAAGTTGATGACGTAGAACTTCGGCCTGACCCTATATGCGTCCATGTGGTTCAGCAGGTGGTTGTAGGCAATGGTGGAAAGGTCGCTGAACTTGAAGTCGTAGATGTACATCGCAAAGCCCTTCTCAATCTGCTGTTTGATAAAGCTGTTCACCACGGCATAGGACTTTCCGCTGCCCGGCGTACCCAGTACGATGGTGGCACGGAAGGGGTTTACCACATTGATATAGCCATTGTTCCATTTCTTCCTGTAGTAGAAACGTGTGGGCAGATTGACGGAATATCCGTTCTCCATGAGGCGGGTTTCCTGCATGAAACTCTCGTTCTCGACATTGAACACGTCTTCCATGAGGTTGGTACGCAAAAGACGGCTCATCCATGTGCCCGCCATGAGCAGGCAGACATAGCCCGCCGCCATCGAAGCGGTGTAGAAACCGGCGACCGCCTCCACCGGGAGCGGCAGGGACAATATCCACCAGTTCAGAAAGAACAGCAGAAGCCCGGCGGCAAGCACCGCCCAAATCCTGTGCCAAGTGATTTTCTGCTCCTTGACACCCTTCGTGCCGAGGCACGAGAGCGCGAGCAGCAGAAGGGCAAAGAGTTTCGTGTAGAGAATGTGATGGAACAGCCCGGCGGTGCGGTTGAAGTTCATCAGCACCCTGTCCACGACACCGATTTCGATGCCCCACAGCCTTACGGCTTCATAACAATACCAGTAGAGGTGGATGACCACCAGAATAATGCTCACGGCACGGAGAAAGTCCATGATTTTCGCCAGTGCCCTCAAATCGTCTTCCTGTTGTGACATAATCTGTTTCTGTTTTTAAGTGTGAATGACTGAATTATAATCCCTGTCCCTTGCGGCGTTTTTTCCGCCTGCGCTTGAGGTCGCGCTCGAAGGCGGCTTCCTCCGCCTGTGCGCCCGAAGTGTCGCCACCGAGCAAGCCCAAGCCGGAGGAATCCCCCTCGTCGCGTTCCACGACGGGACGGTCTTCGGGCTGCTGCACGTCCACCGCAACAGTGAAAGGCATGGGCGGAGTACCGGCATACGGCAGGGTGAAATGCTCCTGCAAGGCGTTGGCGGAAAACTCCTTGCCCAAACGCGAGCCGTTGAGAACACAGCCCGTGCGGTGGTCGATGAAGGTCGCCCCGTAGATGCGCCCCTCGTCGGTGTAGCGGAACACCACATCCACACCTTTCGCTTTGAGCAGGGCGAGAAACTCCTCGCGGCGGTATGTCCGGGCAAGGGCGGCGGCGACGGTACGGCGGGTCGTCTCCGCCAGACGCTTGTCGCGGATCTGCCCTTTGGAAAATTCAAACCTGCGCTGCACGGCTTCGTAGCCGACGGACTTGCCGATACGGGAGGCCTTGAAAGGATTGCCCACCTTGTTCTCGGCACCGTTGGTGGCGGATGAGTTGTCGGGCGATAGCGGAAAATAGACCAGCCCGTGGTACTCGCGCCCGTCCACCATGCCGTGGGCTTCCTCCACCGTGACGTTGTAGAGCGAGAGCAGAGCGCGGTATTCGCCCATTGTCCGGAACTTGTAGGTTGCCATGACCGCCTTTACGACATTCGAGACCTGCCGCTTCACGTCGCCCTGCGATACGTCCACCCGGCGGAGCGGGTTGTCGGTACGGAGCTGGCAGCGGTCAGCCGGGTGCAGCCCGTACTTCTTTTCCAGCTCGGAGGTGATGCGCTTGCTGCGGCGGTGGATGAAGTCACGGTTGAGCCGCCTGCCCCGTTCGTCCACATTGACGGAAACGATGTGCAGGTGGTGGCGGCTGATGTCCTCGTGCTTGAACACGAGATAAGGCTGGTTGCCGTAGCCCAGCCTGTCGAGATACTCGCGTGCGAGCTGTTCCAGCTCCACGTCGGTCAGGCGGTCGTCGGGGTGCGGATTGAGGGAAATATGGATGACCTTATTCCGAGTGCGTACCTGCTCAGGCATGAAGCGCTTGAAGTCCTGCTCGGCACGGGCTATGTCCACATGTCCGCTGCCGTCGTCGAAAATCCGGTTTACGGCAAGGAGCCTGCCTTCGCCTTCGTTCACCTTCTGCCCGTTGTAGGCAAGCGCACCGTACAGTGACGTGCCTACGGTAATTTTCGCTATCATGACTTTTCCTCCTTTTCCGACAGCTTCTGCCGGAACTCACGTGACAGCTCCATGACCTGCTGCGTCAGGGCGGCCAGCTCCCCGGTACACTTCTCCAGACGGTAGAGCAATGCCATCGCCTTCTTCTCCGAAAAATGACAGCGCAGCTCCCTGACCACCTGGTTGTAGTTGTTGCCTACCATGCGGTACTGCGCATGGAAAGCGGAGAGCTTCGTGCAGTAATCCAGCAGCGTCCTGTCCGTGACCAGTACCCGGAAGGGCTGCCTGAAAAAGTGTGCCTTGAGAAACACCGCCCTTGCATATACGCCGGACTTCTCGTGCATGGAGAGGAACTTCAGCCATTCCTCATTGTCGAAACGCACCATCACGCAGTGCGACTTGAGGCTTTCCTTGGGATGCCGCCCCCATTTGGAGCCTTCCGCTCCGTTTCCTTTACCATTTCTGTTCATCTTACATAAGGATTTAGTGGTTTGTATAAAAATGTGCCGGACGGCAGCATCCGCAGACACGGCGCAGCCGGGAGACAGGCTTCCCGACTCCGGAGAGGAAGCCCCTCCCCGCATGGGGCAAGGTCGTTTCCGGGAGTAACCGGAAACCCTTTGAGTTACTCAAAGGACACCTTGCTATTAGCGGTTGCTAATAAGAATCCGTCCGCGACGGATTGGAAAGCCAACCTGCCATCACCCACGGGACAGGGTACCGGCCAACCGGTACCCCGGAGCTGCCCAAAAGAGAAAACGGAAGCCCGGCATACACCTGAGGCGTCAGTCTGCCGTCGTGGGTGCAAAGTTAGGGTGCGGGACAGAGCCGCGGAACCGCCGGAAAAAGCCACAGACTTCCACATCGGCGCCAAATGCTGCCACGAGGACCCGAAGTGATACAGATACGGGAAAATGCCCCTTCCTTTGCGGACAGGAAAACCGGCAGGCCCACCAGCTGGCACGCCGCATTGTCCGCCACACTGCCAGTATGCCTGCCTGCCGGCACGCAGGCATACCGGCGGGAACACGGACAGGCAGACCGGGGAACCGGCACGCCGGCAATGGTACACACAGGCTGACGGGCATGGAGACAGCCCGGCGTGCGCAAGGGCCGGCATCCCTGCCGCCAAGCGGACACGCCAGTGCGGACGCAGGGACGCCTGCCGGGAAAACAAACTGAAGTATAACGAACAAAAGACAAGGAAGCATGAAGAAAGAACCCCTGTTCATCGCCTTCTCCACCCAGAAGGGAGGAGCCGGCAAAACGACACTCACCGTGCTGATGGCGAGTTACCTGTATTATGTGAAGGGATACGACGTGGCAGTCGTGGACTGCGACTATCCCCAGTTCAGCCTGAAGGACATGCGCGAACGTGACCTGAAGAACATCGAACGCAACCCGCACCTGCGCAGGGCTGCCTACGAGCAGTTCAAACGCCTGGGCAAACGTGCGTACCCGATAGTCGGGAGCCATCCGGACCATGCGGTGGAAGCGGCAAGGCCGTTTGTGGAATCGGAGACACCGCCCGACTTTGTATTCTTCGACCTGACGGGTACGGTAAACAACATGGGACTGATAAAGACGGTGGCGACGATGGACTATATATTCTGTCCCATAGCCGCCGACCGCTTTATCATGGAAAGCTCGCTGAAATATGCGGGCATACTGAACGACACGCTGGTGACGACGGGAAAGTCGAACATAAAGGGCATCCGCCTGCTGTGGAACATGGTGGACCGGCGCGAGAAGACCGACCTGTACGACATCTACGAGAAGGTAATCGCCGGAATGGGGCTTGAGGTGCTGAAGACGAGCCTGCCGGACAGCAAGCGTTTCCGCAAGGAAGGTGCCGAGGAAGGCGACCGCCCGCTGTTCCGCTCGACGCTGCTGCCTCCGGACAGGACACTGGCAAAGGGCAGCGGCATAGACGCGCTGGCGGAAGAGATACTGGAAATAGTAAACCGCTGAACGGATGGCAAAGAAACTCGATGTCGATATTGATCCCGGCAAGTTTCTGGACTCGTTCCGTCCGGAGATGCCCGCGTCCGCCCCCGAGGTGGAGGACAAGGCAGAAGCAAATGCAGGCGGAAAACCCGCAGCAGAGAGGACAAAGGCTCCACAGAAGACCCCAAGGACCGGAAAGGGAAAGGAAGAGGAATATCTGGAACGCTTCCTGAACGCCCCGAAAATCCCGGTATGCTCCGGCAAGACAGCCTATATACGCAAGAGCTACCACGAGCGGATACAGCGCATCGTGCAGGTTATCGGCAAGAACGGGCTTACCCTGTCGGTCTATGTGGACCGCGTACTGGAAGAGCACTTCCGCGAGTATGAGGAAGTGATACGCAAGCTCTACAAAAAGAGCTATGAGGACATTTGCTGATTATTCATCCAAAAAGAAAGGAAAAGACAATGGGAAGATTTTTCAAGACAGACAGGAAAAAGGAGACACACGGCAGGCTCACGCTCCCCGTGCGTGCCCTGGCCGGTGACGGCAGCGCCACAGGCGGACAGAGAGGGAACATACCGGAAGAACACCCGCAGACATCCGGGGACGGGACCGCCTCCCTGATGTGCCGGGAGAAACCGCAACCGCTTTAGCCTATGGCGACGCTGCTGATAGTGCTGCTGATGGCCTTCAACATGTGGATGGTCATCTACCTGACATGGGAACGCAGGACGGGAGACACAACCCGAGAGAAGAACGGAAAGGACGGCGGGAACAGGACGGCGGCTTCCGAGATCGTGGGCAGAAGCCGCTTCAGAATGCCGGAAACGAAGCCACAGACTGCCACACCAGCGCCAAATGCCGCCACGGAAATACGAAGCGAAGAGGTGGACGAGAAGGACGTTACCTTTGCCGACGAAGCACAGGAGGACGGCACGGACGCACACCGCCGCCGGATACCGGACGAGGAGCTGGACGAGGTGTTTACGGACAGACGGGTGTCGGACATAGCCGGATATGACGGGGACGAAGAGCCGGATGCGGAACCGGATACTGCCGAAGGGTTCACGTTTGAGGACATCGACCTCGCCGTACGCACGGCGAAGAAAGCGGACGCCACGGGAGATGAACGGCGCCATGCAGGAATGGTATTCTGCGAAATGAAGGGTAACGAACTGTTTGCCCTGATAGAACGCAGCTCGGAGGCGACACGCAGGAGACTGGACGAACTGATGGACTACTATCTGGACTCGATACCTGCCCCACCTGCCGCATCAACGGCAAGTGCCACACTGAGAAGGCCGCCTGCCATGCCGGAGAGATTCGAGGATTTCAACATCCGCGACTATGTATAACGAATAAAAGATGCAACGAAGATGCGAAAAAAGAAAATTGACTACGGCTGAAATCCCGGCCAGCCACCGGACCACTAAATCCAGAAGCCGGCTTTATCCGAAGCCGCAAAAATTAAAGAAAAGTATCAACCGCCGAAGGGAATATCCCGCCCGGAGGCATAAAAACAAGAAAAGATTATGACAGAAACATCGAAGAAAAAACAAATCATTCTGGCAGTCCTTCTGACGGCTGCAAACATTTCCGCCTTTGCACAGGGCAACGGCATGGCGGGCATCACGGAGGCAACCAATCTTGTGACCTCGTATTTCGACCCGGCGACAAAGCTCATCTATGCCATCGGCGCGGTAGTGGGACTCATAGGAGGCATCAAGGTCTATGGCAAGTTCTCGTCCGGTGATCCGGACACGAGCAAGACCGCCGCAAGCTGGTTCGGAGCCTGTATCTTCCTGATAGTGAGTGCGACCATTTTACGCTCGTTCTTTCTCTAAACAGGCGTTTTCCATATATAATTAAGATAAAAGGACAATGGCTGACGAATTGTTGAGCGCTAAGCGCGAAAAATACCCGGTAAACAAGGGCATCGGTAGTCCGGTGGAGTTCAAGGGGCTGAAGGCGCAGTACCTGTTCGTGTTTGCGGGCGGGCTGCTTGCCGCCTTCCTCCTGTTTGTCATCCTGTACATGGCAGGCGTGAGCCAGTGGGTCTGCATCGGCCTGGGAGTCACGGCGGCTTCCGCCGTGGTATGGATCACGTTCCGGCTGAACGCGAAGTACGGCCAGCACGGACTGATGAAGCTGGGCGCTGCACGGATGCGCCCGCGCTACCTGCTCCACCGCAGACGGGTGTCCCATCTGTTGAGACGAAAAAGGAAAGGAAGGAAAGAATGAGAAACGTAATGAAAGCCACCACACTGGAGAGCCGGTTCCCGCTGCTGGCGGTGGAACACGGGTGCATCATCTCGAAGGATGCAGACATCACCGCAGCCTTCGAGGTGGAGCTGCCGGAGGTCTATACCGTAACGGCGGAAGAATACGAGAGTATCCATGCCACGTGGTGCAAGGCAATCAAGGTACTGCCCGACTATTCGGTACTGCACAAGCAGGACTGGTATATGAAGGAGCTGTACCGCCCCGACTGGGAGAAGGAAGGTACGGGCTTCCTGGCACGGAGCAACGGGATGCACTTCAACGAGCGCCCGTATCTGAGCCACAGGAGCTATCTGTTCCTGACCAAGACGACGAAGGAACGCATGAGGCGGCAGAGCAACTGGAGCACGCTATGCCGCGGACATATCATCCCGAAGGAGATACAGGACAGGGAGACGGCGCTGAAGTTCATGGAGGCGGTGGAACAGTTCGCCCGCATCCTGAACGATTCGGGACACGTCCGCCTGCGCCGCCTGAGGGACGATGAGATTACGGGAACGGAAAAGGAAACGGGTATCATAGGCAGATACCTGGCACTGACAACGGAGGATACGGCGTGTCTGGAAGACATCGCCATGAGCGCGGAGGAGATGCGCATCGGCGACAAGCGCCTGTGCCTGCACACGCTGTCGGACACGGAAGACCTGCCGGCTGCGGTAGCCACGGACAGCCGTTACGAACGGCTCTCGACCGACCGCTCGGACTGCCGCCTGTCGTTTGCCGCCCCGCTGGGACTGCTGCTGCCCTGCAACCATATCTACAACCAGTACGTGTTTGTCGGCAACAGCGACGAGGAGCTGCGCCGCTTCGAGAAGTCGGCAAGGAACATGCAGTCGCTCTCGCGCTACAGCCGCCAGAACGCCATCAACTGCGAGTGGATAGAGGAATATCTGAACGAAGCCCACTCACAGGGGCTGAAGTCCGTCCGCGCCCACTTCAACGTGATGGCGTGGAGCGACGACACGGAGGAGCTGAAACGGATAAGGAACGACGTGGGGAGCCAGCTGGCCTCGATGGGATGCGTGCCCCGCCACAACACGACGGACTGCCCGACGCTGTTCTGGGCGGGCATACCGGGCAATGCGGCGGACTTTCCGGCAGAGGAATCGTTCCACACGTTTGTCGAGCAGGCGGTATGCCTGTTCGCCGGAGAGACCAACTACCGGGACTCGCCCTCGGCTTTCGGCATCCGCATGGCAGACCGTATCTGCGGCAAGCCGCTGCATATCGACATATCCGACCTGCCGATGAAGCGCGGCATCACCACGAACCGCAACAAGTTCGTGCTGGGACCGAGCGGAAGCGGCAAGTCGTTCTTCATGAACCACTTGGTCAGACAGTATTACGAGCAGGGCACGCACGTGGTACTGGTGGACACGGGAAACTCCTATCAGGGACTGTGCGAGATGATACACCGCCGCACGCACGGAAAGGACGGCATCTACTTCACCTATACGGAGGAGAAGCCCATCTCGTTCAACCCGTTCTACACGGATGACGGGGTGTTCGACGTGGAAAAGAAGGACAGCATCAAGACGCTGCTGCTGACGCTGTGGAAAAGCGAGAACGAACCCGCCACGAAAACGGAATCGGCGGAGCTGGGAAGCGCGGTGGACGCCTATATCCAGCTGCTCGGTCAGGACAAGGGCATCGTGCCGTCGTTCGACTCGTTCTACGAATACATGCGGGACGTGTACCGCAAGGAAATGGAGGAACGCTACATCAAGGTGGAGAAGTCGGACTTCAACATAGACAATTTCCTGACCACCCTGAGGCAGTACTACCGGGGCGGACGCTACGACTTCCTGCTCAACTCGGCGGAGAACATCGACCTGCTGCACAAACGGTTCGTGGTCTTCGAGATTGACTCGATAAAGGACAATGCCGAGCTGTTTCCGGTGGTGACCATCATCATCATGGAGGCGTTCATCAACAAGATGCGCCGGTTGAAAGGCGTAAGGAAACAGCTGATT
>NZ_JBBKBF010000070.1:0-18399 GCF_037892625.1 Phocaeicola sp. ICN-14070
GATAACCAGTACCTTACGGTTCTTCTTGATTCTCATCTTCTGGATGAACACATCCATGATGATAAGCGTAACAAGAGGGAATAGAAGAGGATCATCCTTAATGGAGTCGATTTCAAACACGATGAAGGTTTCATCAAACAATTTGGTGTCCAGATTCTCATTCAGCGTCACCTCATGACTGCCTCCCTTATAGAAGTCCTTTAACAGATAGTTGTAGGCCGCCAAGTCAATGCCGGAAAGTTTATTTTCTTCAATGATTTGCGGAATGCGGACAATACTGTACTCGTAGAAGGTATTGAACGAGAGATTCTCAATACGACGGTTCACAAAGTACTCGTCAAAGTACTCTTTGATGACCTGCTCAATAAGCCGGTCTTCCGTCTTGGTAACTACTCCCTGGGTGCCTTTCCAGATAAGCATAATAAGATTCTTTAAGAAACCTATTTTCTCGATGTTTAGCTCTTCACGTTTGATAGCAAAAGGGTTCATCGTGATAGGATGCTCTTCGGTGTAGCTGATATACTTGCCACCTACATACTCGCAAAGTCCCTCGTAAGAATTACCAGTATCGACCATAACTACATCGGTATTCTGCTCCCACATCTGACGTACCACGCTGTTCATGTGGAAACTTTTACCACTGCCCGAAGGACCAAGACAGAAGAAGTTAGAGTTATCTGTAATCTTGTTCTTGCCTTCCTTACCACTGATGTCTATTGCAACAGGGACTCCCTGTCTGTCGGTATAGTATATTTTCAGAGGTGTTTCTTCGCTATGCTGAATCCTTTCCTTGTACATAAGACATGCAGCTGCATCACTAAGGGTCAGAAAACGGTCGTATTCAGGATTGGTGGAATAACAATTTCCAGGGAATGAATTGACAAAAAGCTCCAACTGATTGTACGACTGTTTGCTGATGTGGATTCCCAACTTGCTGAATAGATTCTCCAGATGATTGGTACATCGCTGAATATCCGTATCGATGGGTACTCCAACGATAAGATTGAAATGGGTATATACCAACTGTTTGTTTTCTCTTGCGATAACATCCTGTACATTTTTAATGTCCTCCACGGCAATCTGGTTGCTTGGATTTGGCATACTTGCATGGCGGTTCTTCTTCTTTTCAAGCAGAGAAAGTTCTTTTTTCTGGTTGGGGATGAAAAGCATCTGATTATACACTACTACCTCAGCTGACGGTATGCTGTCTAACAATGATACCATGTCTACTGGCATGGAAACATTGTTCACCTCAATGCTCGTAAACGGACGTACCAAAGAGGGGACATTAATGCAGTCCACATCCACGAGACTATATACCTTGCATCTTTTATCACCCATGGTAATAGACTCGTCATCTATCTTGAAGTTGTTCATCGACAAATGTTTGTCGGTAAAGTTCATAGAGAAATAGCGGTCTACGTAGTCACGAGCTTTATTGCCATCAAGAAATTGGGCATCCACACCGGAGTCTTTCAACTGGTCTTTAACCTTACGTATCTTAACCATGAAATCACGCCATTTCTTGCTGTCAAATGAAAAGAGATTGCTCTTCTTGTTTTCTTGAGTGATAATCAGGTAGCTCTGACAGTCGGTATAGGTACGACCTGTGAAATAGTTGAAATATGATTCCGACAGAAATTCATGGTTATCATTGCTCTCGTCATGGAACTTCTTGCGGATGAATACATCTTGTTTGTGGATGGCATATCCATCACCTAATGTCTGTGCAAGGGCAGTGAAGAGATGATTGAACTCGTAGTAACTGTCAATGTCTGCCGAATATTTCTGTACCGGGTTTTCCATCTTCAGAATTGCCGAGTATTCACCGGTCTTGGTGTAAAGCACCCCGATACTGTTGACTTCTTCCACAGAGAAGTAGATGTTCTGGAAGATTTTTTTGCGTTTCCCTCCAGTACCGAAAGCCATGACTGAGATTGCCATACCAATAAGGATTGCCACAAATGTTAATATGACGTATAGAATCATTGTTCTTTGAATTTATTATTCGATTACTTATCAGTTACGTTCACAATCTGAGAGTTGTCGTATAAACTATGTTAGGCTCATCCTAACGGGAGGGTGAGCCTAACCACACACTATTCAAAATCCAACTCTCTTGCTCATTTATCATGTTGACCGATTACATCTTATGTGCATTGGCATAAATGAATATGCCATGTTCTTCCTTCTTGGTGTGCAATCCTTTCCTTTGTTTGAAAAAGATAAGTGCAGCACCGATACATAGAGTGACAGCAAGGACGATGAGTCCGGCAACAAATCCGAGGATACAATACACTATGATAAAGCTGAGAATACCTCCACCTACAGTTGCTGCAGCCCAGGTGATATACCTGCCTTGGAATCCCATAAATTCAAGGGGTTTCTGAAGCCCCTTAAACATGGGATAGCTGACGTATTGATGATTGTTCGATTCCTTTGTCATAATGAATCCATATCGCTTGGATAATAGTTAGATACCAAAGAACAAAGGCAAAGCCTGTGCAGCAGCTACAAGGAAGATACATGCACCAACAACCATCATGATCTTTTTTTTGAAATCTTGCTGATTGTTCGTAATATGCTGATAATCAATATAAATCTGAATGGCGAAATGGCGAAAGAAACAAATTAGGAACAACAAAATCAAGAAACCCCAAAATGAAAGTATGAGAAAACATAAATTAACACGGAAAACAACGATAATTTTCCGATTTTGTCTTTTTGAGAACGTATGCTACAAAGAATATAATATGTTGTTCTCTCGTTATTTTGTACTTTATAAAAGGATGTATAACACAGTTTTCATTTCATAGTAAGTTAAATTAAATAAAGATATAATGTTTTCTCACTATATTTATATATCTTTGCATCAAAATTATATAAATATGAATATATGGCTAATTTAAATAGGCTAAAAGCCGTACTCGCAGAGCAAGATAAAACAGGAAAATGGCTTGCCGAACAACTTGGAAAATCGACTTGTACTGTGAGCAAATGGTGTAAGAATTCTGTTCAACCAGACTTACAAACATTAGAGCGTATAGCTCAGTTACTGAATATTGATAAAAGAGATTTGCTAACTCCCTCTCAAAGGGATTAAATATAAATGACTAATAAAGTACATGAATTGGAACAATTTTAGTTTTATAGATTTATTTGCTGGTATTGGTGGCATCAGATTGGGCTTTGAATCTGTTGGTGGACATTGTGTGTTCTCATCAGAATTTGATGAAAATGCCTGTAAAACTTATGAGGCGAACTTTGGAGAGCACCCATCTGGAGATATAACAAAAATTGCAGCAAAAGATATTCCTGACTTTGATATTCTCCTTGGTGGTTTCCCTTGTCAAGCATTTTCTATTATTGGAAAAAAGGAGGGCTTTGAAAATGAAACTTGTGGAACTCTTTTCTTTGAAATTGAAAGAATTTTAAAAGAAAAGCAGCCAAAGGCCTTCATGTTAGAAAATGTACGAAATCTAACCGCACATGATAAGGGAAATACATTTAAGGTCATAAGAACTCATTTGGAGGCTTTAGGTTATACCGTGTATGCCAAAGTATTAAATGCCTTAGATTATGGTGTTCCTCAGAAGAGAGAGAGAATTATAATTGTTGGATTTAAGGACAATATTTTATTTTCTTTCCCAGACCCAGTTCCTGCATCACGTAAAAAAACGTTGAAAGACATTCTTGAAGTTGATGTTGATGAGAAATATTATGTAAAAGATAAAATAAGAGAATCAAGACTTATGCGTCTAAAGGACCCTAACTATCCTAAACCATATATCTCTCATGAAAATATGGCAGGAAGTATTACTCCACATCCATATTCCTCATGTTTGAGAGCTGGAGCTTCTGCAAATTACATTCTTATCAATGATGAACGAAGACCAACAGAAAGAGAAATGTTAAGGATTCAAGGATTCCCTGATGATTTTAAAATCGTAGTTCCATATAGTCAAATAAAACATCAGACAGGGAATTCTGTGGCTGTTCCTGTAATAAAGGCAGTTGCAAATCAGATGATAAACGCATTAAAGCAATTTGAATCAAACAAAGTGTCATGATAACAAAAGAGCAAGCAAAGGCTGCTTTGGATAATGTAATCAAAAAGTCCAGAGTTCACTTGTATAAGCCAATACAGGTAGCCGAAATACTTTACAGAGATAGAGTTTTTAAAGACATAAACCTCTTGTCTTTAGAGGATTATAGAACAAAAAGTAAGAAGTGGAGAGATGAGGTTTCTATTGTGCTACTCGGTAGAGTTAGTACAAGTAGTGCCCGATTCCAAGATGATTTGTTCAATGATAATGCCACTCCTCCAGCAGTATTAGATGTACTTGGAAGAGAAAATCGTAGAACAAATGGAGCTGTTGAAGCGTATATTTATAGTAAGTTTGACAACAAACATGAGCAGTTGTCAAATGCGTTGGCTTATTGCTTGGATGCAAGTGTCGAAACATTTGAAGTCAAGAAATTTATAGACTCATTTTGGAATGAACCTGGTTTGAAGAGAAGCCTTGACAAAATCTATGAGATTATTGTCTATGCGTTGTTTTCAACACTGGTTGAAGCCATGAATCTTGAAGTTGAAGTTACAGTAAAAGAAGATGCTTATCCTCTGCTTAAAGAATTTGAAGACTTTACACAGAAAGTAATGTGTTTGGATTGTTCAACTCCACAACATATACAAGAGGCAAGAGTTTATCGTGTTGGTGTAACTAATGCTGCTGATAGAGGGCTTGATATGTATTCTAATTGGGGACCAGCAATCCAAATTAAACATTTAAGTTTGGACATTTCTCTTGCAGAGAGCATTGTAAATAGTGTTTCAAGTGACCGCATTGTTATTGTTTGCAAAGATGCAGAGAAAGATGTGATAGTTTCTCTTCTTAGTCAAATAGGTTGGAGAAGCCATATCCAAAGCATTGTTACAGAAAATGATTTAATCAAATGGTATGAAAAGGCTCTTCGAGGAAGTTATTCAGAACAGTTGGGAGAAAAGCTTCTTTACTGTCTTGCAAGTGAAATCGCTGAAGAGTTTCCTTCTGTGGACTACACTCCTGAAATAATAAAGAAAAGACATTACGAGCTAATTTCAGACCCTTTTTGGAAATGATAGTATTGACCAGTGCATAGATGTTCCCTCAAAGGCCTCAAAGGGTGTCACCCAACAAACTTTTGCCATTACTATGGGCTTAAGTAATACCAATTGTTTGATAAAAAAAGAAACGATATGAGAAAAATTGCTACTTTACTGATTTTGTGCTTTATGCCTATCTGCCTATTTGCACAAGCGTATAAAATGTATCAAACACGTAACTACCACAACCAGTTACGTTTAAATACAGCTACAGGAGAAGTATTACAGGTGCAAGATGACGGTCAATCTTGGAAAATTTGTGATGCAGTGGAAGATGGTGGCGAAATTGATAATCGCTTCTGTCTTTATGAAACACAAAATATGTGGACTTTCATCATGCTTGATACTTTTACGGGTAAGAATTGGCAGGTTCAATTTAGTACAAAAGGAACTGATTACATGTTTGCTGCACCAATTAATTATTGGTCAAAAGCATATCCTTCCTCTTCTGACAGATGGCAAGGAAGATTCAAAATGTTTGCTACTCAAAATATGTGGACATTTATTATGTTGGATAGTTTCACTGGAAGACTTTGGCAAGTGCAATACGACACCAAGTCTTTAGACAACCTTCTTTGCGTTTCAATAAATGAAGAAGTTCTTGAAACAGGAGATAGAAGCATTTTTACAATACAACCGATGACGAGTATGTATCAATACTATCTAATAAGCAACAAGTCGGGTGCTATGTGGCAATTTCAGTGGACAACCAAAGGACCTGATTATAGATGGATTAAAAGGGTTAATTGACAAATTGTAATTGATTATGAAGAGCAAAAATATAAATGACATAACTTTGTTTCGATACTTGTTTTGTCTTGATAAAAGAGATTTGCCACAGAGCATTTTAAATTGGTGCAATAATATCGGTAGTGCAATTGATTCTGATAGAGAAAATGCTATAAGAGAATTATCTATAGTAAAGGATAACTGTCGTAATTTGGTTGTTTTCTCTAAGACATTTGTTGATACAATGGATAAATCCTATATGAAATTTACACAATTTCATATTGATATTCTCCAAGAGTTAGATAATGAGAATGGAGTTGTTCGTAGCCCATACTTTATAGAAGGGTGTTATGTCGTGTATAGCATAAAGAATGGCTGTCTTACTTTATGGATATTCCAAGACAACATCGACAAGTTTTTGTCGATACCTACATATTACATTTGTGTGTCACCGAAGGATAAAATCAAGGGAAATGGACATCAGTTAGACTGCATGGTTTTACCTCTTATTGATGGTTGTGTGGAGGCAAATATCAGAGATTATATAGATATGGTCTTAGATTATTTGTGTTTAAGACAATGGGCAGAAGTTCAATTAGGAAAAGTATCTACCACAATAAGGAAAGAGGTTAAAAAGAACAAGAAAACTCAGATTGTCACAGAAGCAGGGCTTGACTATTACCGGTTTGATAGTAAGTGGTATACTGAAATTTGCAATGATGAGTCTTTCAAGGTTAGTGGTCATTTCAGGTTACAACCTTATGGAGATGGCACAAGGAAGCTTATATGGATAAATGAATTCACAAAGAATGGCTATCATAGGAAAGCTACTATTGACAAAGTTAAAGATGGAGAGGTAACTCTTACTTAAAAAGAACATAAGGACAAGCGGATATAAACGAAAAAAATGATTTTTATGAAGAAGGACATTAGATTTCTTAAAAAGATAAGATGTAGAATAGAAGCACTTCCTTGGAGCGTATGGGAAAATGAAGACACTAAAGATAAGTCACAATACGACAAGAAAAGAAAAAGATTAAAGGGAGAAGTTATGCATATTCAAAACCATATAAGAGGCTATGTTTTAGCTCAATATGGCGAAGGTGAGTTGTTACATGAATTTTCCCATTATTCATTCTTTACACAAGGATTTATTGCAAACACTTTCAATGTGGTAAACAATGAGGCTTGGTCAAATGGAAAGAAATCTTTTCTGTATTTTACAGATAAATTGATAGATTTTGCAGAAGCGGAAGAAATTGTAAACTCTATTGATTGGAGAAGAAATATCATAAAATGGTTCATACTATTTGTTATTATAGGACTAATAGTATTTTTACTATTCGCTGAAACAATTTTGACAGACTCAATAACTGCAATATTAAGTAATGAAATCAAACCCAAATTACAAGTTCTCCTCTTAGCGACAATGATTGCGTCGAACCTCTTATGGTATAAAAATTGGAGAGACTTATTACCAATAACAACTTCTATTTTGGGAGCATTGTTGGGATTAAATCTCTAGATAGCCCAGACCTAATACTGGGCTTTTGTTCGTCTTTATCCGTATAACTTTGCAATCATCATTCCTACACCACCTGCAACAACAAAAATACCAATCGTGAAGAAGAACCAGAAGAACCACTGGGCATAGTAACCAAGGTAACAACCATCATATTCCTTGTAGCGTTCACGGACTTTCTTCCGTTCATCAGCAAACATGGAATTGACCTCACGGATATGCATCTGCATCTCTGAGTTCATCCATTGGCGTTCTTTGGCAAACAGTTCTTGAATCTTCTGCCAGTCAGCATCATTGACTTGCACAGATACCTTTAATTTTGTGGGCGCATTCTCCATAACTTTGTCTATATGCTGATTGATGGTATCAACCTTTTTGCTGATAGTAGTCACAGCACCACCTAAATTGGCTTCTGCACGTTGATACTGCTGAATGGCAGATTCCAGTTCAAGTGTGGCATTGATGAAGGTATTGGTAGCCTTGTCAATGTCCTCACTCAACTGCTTCAACTCAGGAACACGGTTTACAAGTCCATCCTCGGCTTGCTGTTCCTCCACCTCGTTTTCGACATCATTCATCATGTTGTCGAAGTCGGATCTTTCTTCTGTGTCTATGTTTATCTTGCTTTTTCTGATTGCCATATTTCATTGATTTATCGGTGGAAACTTCTGCTGCGTGGTTTAGGCTTGCACATGGAATGAGCCATCTGTGCGCAACGGTGGGCAAACTTCCAATCATCTTCATCATCCTTCTTGCCCCAACCAGAAGAGGGAGCAGAACCGCCACCGCCACATGACTCAGACATGGAAGTGGCAGCATCAATATACCCTGCAAACAACAGCATCGCTACATGAGCGACATTTTCTGTTGTCGCTATATCATTATCCTCTGGAATCTGAACCTCATTAGTAAAGACATCTTTGACAGCGTTCGGAATCCACACCTTTTTGACTTCATCGCCAATGTTGATTGTGAATGCAGTTTGTGTAATTTGAGGTTGCGCCTTTGGTTGTGATGCTGTTTGAGTCTGAACGACAGGACGAACTGGGCGAGGCGCAGGAGCAACGGATGGAGAAACAGGCTTTGTCTTGACTTGTGTAGGTTGTGGGTGCAGTTTCTTCCATGTGTCTTCAATCTTTGATGCCATGAACCTTCTGCCTATCTCCGAAGCCTTGAACACGGAAGCATTCTTGCCGACTGTGTAGCCGACAAGTTTCCGTTGTTTGTCGTAGCGTGGCTTTACCTCATAGCCTTTCATGCGCAACAGATTGAAGTATCTGTCAATGTTGAACTGTTGCATATCTTTAAGAGTATGTTCGCAATCTTCCGCAAGTTCCACTTTCCGCATGTTCCGAATCTCCTGCGGTTGTTCCCACCCATGCCGCATATTGATGATTTTCGCAGCCTTCATTGCCCGAAGATGAATATCATGCACATCGTTGGTGTTACCCTCCATATCCACACGACAACAATCAATGTGAAGGTGTAGCGTTCCAGACTTGGAGTCAGAGTGCAATCCGCCCACATTCATAGAATTGGTGAATTTGGTCTTTATCTCATTGGAAAAACCGTTGGGTGTAAGTCCAACAGAATCCAAGACTTCCAAGGCTTCGTCTTGGAGGTTTGCCCAATCTTCCATAGTGAAGTTTGCAGACTCTTCCTTTGATGGGGAAAGTACAAAAGTGGTCATGAACCTTTCCAACTTTCTGCCCACCGTCCTTTCCGCTTGATGATACTGGCAATGATGTTTCATCATGTACCAGATGGCGGTAGGGTCAAGACCATCGGGCATATTGTTCACCTTGACCGTTTTTGCATTCTCCTTTTCCAATGCGTACCTTACGGAATTGCCTCCGTATGATACGACCTTTGCGAGCATAATCATAATTGTTCCTTTGATTGGGTCTGTACGTTTGTTGCGATATTCTCTTCAATGCTATACCAATGTTGGATAAGTCCAGCAATGGCATCAATCCACCAACGCATGAACTTCTCATTCTTGAAGAACCGAGCCTTTTCCTCAGCCGTTTTCTTGGATAGCACGTTGCTGATTTTTATCAAATCCGTCCTTGCGATGGCGAGAGAGTTGAGAGCGTCCACCTCATCCTTGGTAAGCCTCATGCGTGGACGGTGCTTTAAGCCAGTCTCAACGACATAGCGACTCAGGCTTAACCCACACTCCTTGGCAAGCGTCTGGAGCTGCATCAACTCCTCTTTCGTGCATCGGTAGGTATGGACTTCCGTAGGCGGTTTTCTTATGATGTTTTTCTTTCTCATTTGTCCTTGTCTCTGATTAAAAAGGGATGATTACAAGCATCTTACAAAGGTGGTCACGACTGCGAGCTTGCGAGTAGTCCGAGAAACTTTTAGGAATACAGAAAGACGGACACGGCTTCTGTATTACAAAAGGATTTCTCGAAAAGTACCTATAAAATGACGGTACTTTTAACAGCCTCCGTCCCCAAGGCTGCTTAAACGTATAACAGTTTGGCGGTAGCCTATGGCGGTCTATCGTCCTTTGGGATGTTTTCTCTGTATGGTGGCTCATTAGCCTCTGTATGCCTATTGATTGCCGTTATGGTATTCGTTAGGCTTATAGCCATTGGCGTTAGAACCGTTAGACTGTTGTGCTTGACCTCCAAACTGATGCTGTGGATATGTGTTGTGCTCTCCCTCATTCTGTTTGGCATCTGCTTCTTGCATGGAAGAAGGATTGCCAACAGTATGTCGGGAATAACTTTGTTGCCCCGAAATTCCACCAGTAACAGCATCGGAAAGATTGCCATTCGTTCCGACCTTACCCACGCTTCCATTATCATTAGATGAAGCCGAATTTAGGGAAGAAGAGATATCTGCTGTAGAAGAATTGCCCTTTTTGTCAGTATCGGATATTCCATTGGCAGAATGCCCATCTTCCTTGTCCGACTTTGTATCATCCTCCGTTGTCGTAACAATTACTCTTGCTTGTGGAACTTCCGTATGGACGATTGCAGAGCCATCCGCATTGCGCTTCAATGAAAAGCCGTTCTTGACAAATCTTCCGTCCACATACCAACCAGAGAGGGAATGCAGGGTAATGATGCGGTTGTCTCCAACCTTTTGTGAAGAGGAAATGCCCACAGCCTCCATAGCCTGTAAAAGTTTGGGGACGGTCTTGCGGTCTTTATCCCAGAGTTTGGCAAGTTGGGTATTGTCCACCACACATTGCCCACACAAGATTTCCACTTGTTGGGTCTTGCTGATAGAAGCAAGTGTTGTTTCACGTTCAGCAAGAGAGGCAAGAGACATGAAGCATTCCATGCGGTCAATCTTGTACTTCTTGCAACGAAGATACTCCATCTGTGCATCGGACAGCGTGAAGCAGTAATGTATCTTTTGTTTATCCATCTTCTGTAAATTTTGAATATTATAACCATAAATGGCAAGACTGTTTTTCTCAGTAAAGAGAAAATCATCTGTGCCGTCCTCGCCTTGGGGAAATGTTCTCTGCTATAACATAGAGCTCGCCTTGCAACCTGTCATTAGAATGGCTGCTTAATCGTGAAATGCACTCAATGCAAACAGATTGGGCAAGAAGTTTTCTTCTGCCGACAGTTGCTTCATCATTGATGCCCTTGTTGGCTCCGCATTGTTCGGCAAGCTGATTGAAAGCATCACGCATCCGAAAGTAGCCGTTGCCAGTATTGATGTATCTCACGGCAAGGTCAGCGACATTTGCCAACTTGCTTCTATACTCCTCATGGGAAATATCGTCCTTCATCATCGCCATGTCTATTTACAAAGTTCACTCATGTGCTTGGTCGCTGCAGCCTTGGTCTCAGCCTCGGACATACTGCGGTTCTGGCGCATCCAGTTCAAGAGCTCTGACTTTTCAAAGTATATAATCTTGCCGTTGGGACGGAAGAACGGAAGTTCATGCTTGTGTGTCATCTTATAGAGACTGCTCTTTGATATACCCATGAATAAGGCAGCTTCCTCCAGTGTCAATACTTGCTTGGCATCACGGAGTAGGTTTTCCATTATCCCAATGCGGTGCTCATGTGACTCTACCTTCAAAAGAAGAGTCTCGGTGTCGATAGTTTTGTTCATTATCCTGTAATTTAATTGTTTGTAATTCGTTGTACTGCTTGTTTTGAAAGTGTAGTCCCCCAAGGCAGAGAGAAATCCCTGCCCGAAAAATGGGGACTATAAAAGTGAAATTAACTGGTTGTTATCCTGAAAAGTTCTGTTTACTTGTTATCCTGTATAAAAGTTATTCTGCGTGGATGGTTGTTGGTGGCTGCTGTCCGCTTTGTCCTTGGTATCTGCTTATTCTCCTCACGCTGTTTGCGACCTCGAAAGGCTTTCTTCGTGTTGTCAACAGCCTTGACCTTTTCATTCGTCAGCACATCTGCATAGATGGCGGTGGATTTGAGCGACTTGTGTCCCATCAGCTTCTTGGTAGTCTCAATGTTGCCGGTAACCGCCTGCACCAAAATTCCGAATGTATGTCGGGCGCAGTGAAAAGAGATATTCTTCTCAATGCCCACCTTCTGGGCTATCCTTTTAAGGGCTGCATCCACATTAGCCTTGGCAGGAAGATGAAACACAAAATCATCATCGCCTTTGGGTGGCATCCATGACAAGGCGGTATTGCCGATTGGTACGGCATTGAGAGCCTTTGTTTTCTTCTGGACGATTACAAGCGTGTTCGTTTCTTTGTTTCTCTTGATGTCGCTCCACCGCAGAGCCTTGATGTCGCTGATACGAAGTCCTGTCAGACAGGCAAAACCGAAAGCTCTCTGTGCTTCTGCAACTCCTGGACTTCTCTCGTCTGAAGCCATGAACCTTTTCAGTTCCTCGGGAGTGAGATACTGCTTATGTGATGTCTTTGGCTTGGGAAAGAAGTCTGACTTCTCCAACTGGTAGAAAGGGTTAGCCTTCAACTTGCCGAACTTGACAGCCTTGTTGAACACCGTCACTATACGCTGTTGAACATTGTGAAGGGAGCCTTCACACAAAGGCTTGGCTTCAACTCGTACATACTTCTGTGGTACATAGTCGTTCTTCAACCAAAGAAAGAATGCCTTGAACCATTCCTTGTCGAACTTCCTCAGAGTGATGTGAGGTCTGCGCTTGTTGGCAAGGAACTCGCTCATTAGATATTTCAGATACTTTGATTGGTCAACAATAGCCTTGGAATAGTCTGTGTTGTCGCTCATCCAGTCGATGTAAGTCTGGATCCAGTCCAAGACTTCGGGAGACTCGTCATTGGGGATTTCCTTCACAATCATCAAGTGACCTACCTCTGGGATGGTCTCTGGATGAAGAATACGCTCAGCCCTTATCTGGTGAGCACGTTGCAATGTTTCTTCGTTCCTTGCTTTGGTCTCTGCATCAACCTCCGGCAACAAATAGAGGGAAAGAAATTCAAACTTGCGCTTGCCACCATCGTAGATGTCAAGATACAAGCTTATGTTGTCGTTGGCAAGTGCCTTTTGTCTGATAGTTATTGTCATGTCTCTATATGTTTTGTTGTCAATGATTTATGTGAACATACCGTCAATGAGGTTAATGGCTTCCTCCTTCTTCTTATCCACGATTTTAGCATAGATTTCCGTGGTCTGAATGTTGGAATGTCCCATCAGCTTGCTTGTGGTAAAAAGGTCAGCACCGAGCGTGAGCATCATCGTTCCGAACGTGTGCCGTGAGCAATGGAATGAGATATGCTTCTCTATCCCTGCCGCTTCCGCCCATTTGCGGAGAGCCCTGCCTATAACGGTCTGTGTGGTTGGAATGTCAAAGAAAGGAATATCTTTACCTCTTTGCTTTGGCAACCACCGCTTTGCCTCTTCCGAGAGAGGTATTATAACTGGCTTCTCCGTCTTTTGCATTTCCATGTCTATGTATTCGCCCTTTCCGTCAGCGGTCTTGAAGATGTGCATAGGAGCAAGACGGTACATGTCGCTTAATCGCAATCCTGTAAAACAGGCGAAGATGAAAGCCTTCTTGACCTCTGGGCGGTAACTGTCCGTAGCCATGAGGGTGCGAAGTTCCTCAATGGTCAGATACTCTTTCTTGCCATCCTTGGGTTGGATGCGCTCACGTGCATCAAGTTCCTTCATAGGGTTGTTGTGGATAATGCCTTGTCGCACAGCGTTGTTGAGTGCGGTAGAGAACATTCCGAGGTATCGGCTTGCCGTATTCTCGCTGATAGGTCTTGGCTCGCCATACTTGATATGGGAGTTTGGAAAGTTACGCAAGAACTTCACATAACCACGGCAGAACTCCGCATTGACCTCTTCAAGCGAAATGAAGCCTTTATTGGTCTCGTCAAGATACTTCTCCACGGTGTGCAGCATTTCCACACGGCAATGGAGCGTTGACTTCTTAATGCCGACACCACCTTCACAATACTTCTTTATCCATGTGGTAAGAAGCATCGAGCCTTGTTTTACTGTCTCCCAGTCCTGTATGCCGTGACCATGAAGGGCTTTGATGCGCTCTGCCTTGATGCGTTCCGCAACCGCCATAGTCTGCTTGTTCTGTTCCTTGCAGACAGGGTTGATTTCGGGGACGAGGTAGAGTTTGAGGTATTCATACTTCCTCACTCCCTTATAGTAGATGTCAAGATAGATACTCTTGTTGCCATCTGCGAGCGACTTCAACCGAATTTTAATCGGTTCTTTCAGCTTTACTTGTTTCTTTGGTCTTGCCATGATGTATGAAGTGTTATTTTGTTTTTGTATTCTGCTACATTGGAGGGTCTTTCTCCCTCTTGTTGAAAGTCTATGTCAGATATGGTTTCCTATGCTGACATTTGCTTTTTTTCTCTTCCCTTACTTCGGAAAACTGATGTAAAGATAAGAAAACAAACCGAGAAACGAGAAACAAAACGGAAACAAGAAACTGTCTTTTATGTCTTTTTAAGAGTGAGTTTGACAAACATCGGAAAATTCAAATTATCACTTAAAGCATTGATACTTAGCGCATTTACTTTCACTTGCTTTCTTGTCTTTTCAAACGCATTTTGTAGGACTAAGATATTCTTGACGTCCTGCTCTTCATTGTTCATTGCAATGTAAACGCTGATGGCACCGACAACGGCAACAACACCGGCTATGGCATAACAAAGCTTCACCACGTATGGAACGTACTTTGCTATTTCTTCCGTAACTGTAGTCAAAGCATTTGTTCCGGCTGTGTAGTCTCCGGCAGCATTCTGAGCATAAGTGGCTGCTACTCCGCAAAAGAGCAACATGGCCAGTGTTCCAACACGTTTAGCATTGAAAATCCTTTTGGTTAAATTCTTGATTTTCTTCATTTTTTGTTGTTTTACAGTTAAAAATTAGACATGTTATCCTTACTTGCTTGATTCTTAAATTCTTAGTTTTATACAATATTATAGCCAAAGAATGCTGGGAAAATGATAGTTGCGCCAATCATAAACAGGCAGGCTCCGACCAGCATCATGATTGATTTGGTCACATCTCCTTCACCGGTATTCATTTTGATATAGATTTGTAAAGCTCCGATAATTGCTACTATGGATGCAATAGCATACAGAAGATATACTACATAGAGCATCATTGTGACCGTAAAATCATGGGCATTGCTCAATGCGTCAGCACCCCAGCTGTAGTCAACACCACCGCATTTAGCAAATGCCGACTGAGGCTGGAGGAACATGAAGCCGAAACAGGCAATAAAAAACAGTTGATTGATTTTACAGTTTATCGATTTCATTCCTTTTCTCTATTTTTCTTTTGTTGTGTTTGTCGTTGAGATTTTGCATAAACTCATCAGGATAAAAACTGTATTGAGGAACTGCCTCTATCTCTTCCATGCTTTCTTCGTTTTCTTTATTGAGTTCTGCACTTGTAGTAGTCTGTTGAGTGGATTTTGACTCTTCCTCTTCAGGAGGGGAACTGTTGCTCTGCTTATTGCCTGTTGGAATGACTACCCGAAGGCCGTCGTCTGTTACTTGCTCTGTGTATGTCATGTCACTACCTTCAGGACCATCATTATGTTCTTCCACGGAAACCGGCACTTCTTCATTATCCATGCTGCTGACATCAATGGTCTCTTCATTCGTTTTCTTTTCATCTTTCTTACTATGAAGGTCAAGTGTAATCATTACTGAAAAGTAAACCACATACGCAAAGGTGAGGACGAATACGAATATTACAAATCCTGGCATTTCTCAATCTGATTTTAATGTGTTATTATAAAAAAGTTTCATACTCAGAAGACAAAACTTAAAATCAATTTGCTCCTGTGTTATGACAAAGGAAATGAGTTTTATGGTATTCCGATAAAAATATGCCGATTTGAATTTCAGTATTAACATACATTTGTTTAGAAGTATGATATTCTAATAAAAATCATACTATTAGAATAAAAACATCACAAAAAAGAGGCTCTCCTGTGGGGAACCTCCTTAAACTAATAGAACAGACTTATTATTTTTGTTACTCCTTTACTATTCCATTGATAACATCGTTCAGATCCTTGAAATTACGGTATCTGATGGATTCATCAATTACTTTGTCTAAATATTCATCCTTGATTTTCTTTATGGTCGCTGCACCGGCAGCATCATTATCAAGATAGCAGTGTATTACATTATAATTCTGAAGATATGGTAGTGCTGTTTTGATATTGCTAATAGAATTAAGAACAATATAATCACACTCACATTCAACGTAAAGCTGTATGTCCATCTTCCATTTTTTTAGACTCGCATAAGTGAGCATGTCAAATAACCCTTCAAATATACAACACTCAGAATGTGACTCACCATTTGTTCTTATGATGGATATGGTTTTCTTTCCAATACTCCGCTTGGAATACTTGTTTCGGATTTCCATACCACCATCTATATTTTCAAAGGCTATGGCATAGTAATGTTTATCGTTGATATGATAATGTATTTCCTTACAGAAATCTTGGGCTACCTCGAAGTCAACACGTCTTTGTGAAATATAACTTTTCAGATTGGGATGACTGAGCTTGCAAATACGATCAATGAAGGTAATGTTGTTACTCTCCTTCATATTTCCTGCTATATGGTTCTGATTCCACACGTTTCTTCTTTGTTGTTCTTTGGTCATTGCTTCATAATCCTCAGCATATTGGAGGTTGTGGCTCTTAATTTGTTGTTCAAGATAAGTAAGGACTTGATGATTATTCCATGAAGGGTGCATCTTCTGAACAAGATTAATGATGTTTCCACCAGAGCTGGCTCCAAAGTCATTCCAAAGATTTTTTGTAGGACTAACATTGAAAGATGGAGACGATTCTGCTCTAAAGGGAGATAGATACCAGTAATTACCTCGATGGATATAGGCATACTGATAACCCTCCGTTTCAAGGAACTGTACAATACTGACTGATTTGATTTCATCTATGGTCATGGCATATCAATAATGTATAATTGGGCTCATATAAGTTTAGTATATATATACCCTGTTAAACTTAAACTCATAAACTTACTTTTACAGCAGGAGTGCAGGATGATAATGATAACCGTCTTTGTCCTTGGTAATCAGTTTGCGCTCACAGAAGATTTTAAGCATATCCTTAACTGCATTGTCCCCACGCTTGTAGCCTTCTTGTGCGTAAGCCTGGCTGATTGCTTTCACCAGTTCAAGATACCTTTGTGGACTCTCACCTTCAAAAACAGTGCGAAGTACTTTGACATGTAAGTCATCTGGCAGAGATGTCAAGGGCTTATCTTTGGGTTTGACTACTGTAATATGATAGCCGTCATCCAAGACGGGAAGAGAGTTGTCGTCAATGTGAAATGCCCATGAAGAAAACTCCTTGTCTCGCATGTGCATAGGCCTGACTTCACTGATGTTGGAATCCTGTTTGTTCTTGCTGATTATCAGAACTGTTTCAGCCTTGTTTTCAAGTTCGGTACCAATATGACCTCTGGTGTTATTGTCATTTTTATTAAGGTGTAGCACGCAGTGGATGTGAAGATTGTACTTACTTGTCCAAGCCATGAGCATAGTCATCACATCTGTAGATTCCTTGGCATTGTTGATGTCATACATGAGATCTCGCAAGCCGTCTATAATGACCAGTCCTACATCCTCAAATGTCCTGAGGGCATAATCTATGAGGGCAATACGTAGAGTAGGAGTGAACTCCCTTAGCCCATAGAACTTGATGCGCTTATCTTCCTTTGTCAGGCTCAATCCTGCAAGGCGATAGATGCGTTCTATCACATTGTGACAATGAAACCTGCTTTGTTCTGTATCGAAATAAAGGATTTTGCGTTTCCCGTCAGGAAGACTGGCTCTATATTTGAGTACTGTAGAATTATTTACAGCTGCCGCTACCATTGCTGTTATATTAAACGTTTTCTTGCTCTTTGCTTTACCGGTAGATGCACTGAAATTACCAAAGGTTGCTATGGTACAATCTCCAACCCATAAAATCTGTGGTGGAACAGGAGGCTTTTCAGATGCCTTTATTTCTCCCTGTCTCAAATAGTTGTCAAGTTCTTGGTCGTTGAAAGTGCTCTTACTCAGCATTCCGACTTCAAGAGAACTTTCCACTGAGCATTCCTTATCATTATTGTTTTTCCTTCTTATCATGACATAGTTCTTTTTTATTATCATTTTTTGAGGAACTTATGATAACTTCTGACTTTTTTAGTAAAGCAGTCAGTTGAGCATCTGTATAAACCTCCGTTTTATTATGTTTCTTCCTTTTCATTGTAATATTCTATTTATCATTTTTTTTGTTTTGCTGGCACTATATGGTTTTTATGCATCCACCTTAGAAGTTCTTTCCTGTCAAAATAGATTAATTTCCCTTTTGGCTTGAAATGAGGTATCTCCAAATTCATTGTGAGTTTGTAGATTTGGGATTGTGTCACGCCTAAGTATTCGGCAACTTCTGTAGTAGTCAACATTTCTTTGACAGAAAATAATTTATCTTCAATTCTGTTCATTCGTTCATTGAAGACTTCTGGCTCCATTATTTTTAACTCTTTGACCTGCATTTCTAG
>NZ_JBBKBF010000071.1:0-17924 GCF_037892625.1 Phocaeicola sp. ICN-14070
TCTAGTAAAATCTGATTGAATCTGAACCATTCTCCGGAGATGGCTAAATTGTACGTGCTATCAGCTAGATAGGCTGGATTGATTCCACAGTTGACTACAGAGCTGCCAATAATTAGATTCTTAGTATCTTGTGTATGTTTCTCAATTAATTCTTTTTTGAAGGCTAACGCATTAGGAACCTGGCGTAGCATATATTCCACTCCTATTATGAGTAGAATGAGTGATGCGGAGAAGACACCTACATATTTTAAAAAGTTTTTCATATTGTCTCTCTATTTTATTTTTTGATATAGTTAAAACTGGAAGTAAATGAATTCGGCTTGTTTTCCAGCCAGTAAAAAAGTTGTGATAAATACGATATAGTAAATTCCCCATCGGATACTACGATATTGAAATATTCCCTTCTTTTCAATTTGTAGTCCAAATTGTTTCTCTCGTTGTATCCATTCTATGACTAATAAAATACCGATGTAGATAAGTGGATCTTTTCCATGTGCGGGAAGAGAAAAGTCAAACGTGGTGACCATACGGAATAAATATTCCCATGCTTGTTGGATTGTTTCTGCACGGAAGATAACCCATCCTATCATTGCTAAAATGAAGGTAGTTAACATCTGACAGAATTCCTTGATGGAAGGAAATATCCTGCCCTTAGCTACAATGTCTGTAGTGTATCTTCGGTTTCTTCCTCCAATAAGTAATGGCAGGAATAGCAAGCCATGAAAAGCTCCCCAAACAATGAATGTCCAGTTGGCTCCATGCCAGAAACCGCTGACAAGGAAAATGATTAAGGTATTGCGTATCGTTTTAAGTTTGCTGCACCTGCTTCCTCCTAACGGGAAGTAAATATAATCGCGAAACCAAGTTGTAAGAGATATGTGCCATCTACGCCAAAACTCTGCAATATCGCGTGAAAAATAGGGATAATTGAAATTTCGCATTAAATTAATTCCAAAGAGTCTGGCTGTACCGATGGCTATGTCGGAATATCCTGAGAAATCGCCATAAATTTGGAAAGTGAAGAAAATGGCACCTAATAGAAGCTGGCTTCCTTCTAAACTCTGATAATCGGCAAATATGGTATTGACAGCTGCCGCACAATTGTCTGCGACCACCATTTTTTTGAATAGTCCCCACAAAATTTGTCTCATTCCGTCGGTTGCTTTTTCATAAGAAAATTGCCGGCCTTGCAGGAATTGTGGTAATAAGTTGGTGGCACGTTCAATAGGTCCAGCTACCAATTGTGGGAAAAAACTGATAAAAGCGAAAAAAGCGATGATATCGTGTGTGGGCTTTATTTTATGCTGGTACACATCGATGGTATAACTCAAGGCCTGGAAGGTATAGAAGCTGATTCCTACGGGTAATAGAATGTCAAGTGTTATCCAGTCTATACCCCATCCCAGACATCTGCATAGTGCAGCCAGATTCTCGCCAAAAAAGTTACAGTATTTGAATATGCAGAGAATTAACAGGTTGAGAATAATATTGGTGGCACTGATGATTTTTTGTTTTTGGCGGTTATTCTCATTTTTCTCTAGCAGAATTCCACTTAAAAAACTACAGAATGTAGTAAATGCCATTAGGAGCAGAAATCTCCAGTCCCACCATCCATAGAATGTATAACTGGCTATTACAATAAAGAGGTTTTGCCACTTCAAGGGTTTAAAAACAAACCAATAGAGCAGAAATACAATAGGTAAAAAGATTAGGAATTCATAAGAATTGAAAAGCATAGCGGTTTTGTTTATAATTCAATATGACGTCTTTGTTTATATTCATTGATACGCTCCATGTATTTCATATCTTTTTTATTGCCAGGAGCAGGACTGAAGTTCAGGTTTTCAGGAATATCTTTTCCGCAATCTAAGATTTCTGTCTGGTCATTTTTCTTGACAATCTTGATGCAGTCATACAAGTTGCCGTTAGTTGCATCAAAGGAGTTCATGAGTAATGTATCTCCTTTTACTTGTATCTGTTGGTAGTATTTCCCGTCAATACCGAATTTATCAAAATCTTCTCCGAAGTAAATCCGGTAAGTTTTCGGAGAGCAATGGCTCACTGTATATACTGGGACTGTTGGGTTGTTATTTTCATCATGACCTGTCATTCGGCCATACGAATGTTCGTGACCTTGTAACACCAAATCGACATGATGTTCCTGAATCAGTGAGTTGAACATTGACTTCTGAATCAGGTTGTTGTATTTCCCTTTGATGGAATAAAGCGGATGATGAAGCACTACTATCTTCCAGCGTGCATTACTCTTTTCCAACTGTTCTTTCAACCATTTCCGTTGTGTCCATAAATAGAAAAATTCGCGGTTACTGTCCAAACAGAACAATTGCATGTCATTGTATTTCAGTGTGTATACCTGGTTTTCGCCTATCATGGAGTCCAGATAATAAGAGAATATCAATGAAAAGCGTCGTTCCAGTTTCCGGATGGGATATTTCAAGTAATCATGATTACCTGTTACGGTCAAGACAGGAAGACATTGTGCAATAGAATCCAGACCACGGAAAGTTTCTCCCCAGTAGGCATCAATAGGGCGTTCGGTAAGGTCGCCTCCGCATACGAGAAATTCAGTCTCAGGATGTGCTTGCAGTGCCTTTTTCAGGAAATAATTGGTTTTTCCGTTGATAGAATCTTGCACATCACCCACATATAAGAAACTGTAGCTATCCTGAGTCGGCTGATTATGAGTCTGGAAGTGATACCAGAGAGAATATTTCCCATTACTGCATACGCGATAGCTGTAAGAATGAGATGGCTTTAAGGAGCGTAGTCTGGCGACGTAGTAAGCGGCCTTTCCACTACGGGATTGGAAGACTTCACCTGTTGCATCAATATGCAAGGTATCTTTAGAGAAGGTGTCAGCCAGTTCTACATGAGAAGGATATACAATGGAATCATACTGCCAGCTGATGTTGCGCGACAAGGCATTCTCGTCTCCAAACGTCAGCAAGATTCTTCCAGGTTCGTTCAGGGGACTGTAAACTGCTTCTGGGGGATTACCGAACCAGGCATTCCATCGGGAGTTTATCCAGCAGCCTAAAGCGATGAGAATAACTGCCGTGATACTTAGTTTGATGATGCTTTTTTTCTTCATGTATCTAAAGATTTATGTAGTGAAGTTGCAAAGATATAAATAAACTGGTATTTCTATAGGTTTGCAAAAATATAACTAACTTTACCGCCCTAAAAACTAAATGGATATGAAGAATAAGACACTTTTTTCGAATGTGCTTTCGTTGGCTTGGAACTTATTGCTTGTCTATGTGTGCTATTTTATCTGCCGCTTGACATTCTTGCTGACAAACTGGAGTTTGTTTAGTGAACAGTTTGAATGGGGATATATGTGCCGTTTGTTTGGTGCCGGTACCATTTTCGATACGACAGCCATTCTTTACAGTAATGCTTTGTTTATTCTTCTGTTCTTGTTTCCTTTCCATTGGAAGGAACGGGAAGGCTTTTACCGGGTGATACGGTGGATATTTGTGATTGTAAATACTTTTTTCCTGCTTTCCAATCTGGTAGATTGCGTGTATTTCCGTTTCTCCGGACGACGTACCACCACGTCTGTGTTCCAGGAGTTCAGTCATGAAGCAGGGGGTAATCTGACATCCATCATTTTAAAAGAATTTGCGGCAAACTGGTATTTAGTGCTGTTAGCGGCGGCTCTTTGTTATTTTCTTTACCGGATGTATCGTGCTCCGCGTCTGCAGTTGTCTGGGAATAAATGGGGATATTATACGGTACAGACGCTGACACTGGTGGCAGCTATTCCGTTTGTCGTGTTTGGTATGCGAGGAGGAATGACGGCTGCTACCCGTCCTATAACCATCAGTAATGCTAACCAGTATGCCGACAGGCCGGTAGATGCCTGCCTGGTATTGAATACTCCTTTTTCTTTGTTCCGCACATTAGGAAAAACGGCATTTGTGATTCCTCAATATTTGACAGATGCGGAAGCGGAAAAGGTTTATACTCCTCTTCATGTTCCGGCTGATTCCGTGCAGTTCCGTCCGATGAATGTGGTGGTGCTGATTGTGGAAAGCTTCAGTAAAGAATTTGTAGGTAGTTTTAATCCACATCTCGATAACGGGACCTATAAAGGCTATACTCCTTTTCTGGATTCTTTGTTGACTAAAGGACTGACCTTTGAATATTCTTATAGTAATGGCCGGAAGAGTATTGACGGCATGCCGTCTGTATTGTCCTCCATTCCAAGCTTTGTAGAGCCGTTTTTCCTGACTCCTGCTTCACTGAATGATGTGTCCAGCCTGGCACGCGAGTTAAAGTATAAGGGATATTATTCGGCTTTCTTCCATGGGGCCATGAACGGTTCAATGGGTTTTCAAGCTTTTGCCAATTCTGTGGGTTTTGACAGCTACTGGGGACGTACGGAATATAATGAGGATCCGGCGTTTCATGGAGATGATGATTTTGACGGTACATGGGCTATATGGGACGAAGAGTTTTTGCAGTTCTATTGCAAGCGAATGACGGAGTTTAAAGAGCCTTTTATTACTTCAGTCTTTACGGCTACCTCGCATAATCCGTATGCACTGCCCGAACGGTATAAGAATGTATTTCCTAAAGGAACTCATCCGATACATGAATGTATAGGTTATACAGATAATGCCTTGCGTCAGTTCTTTGCAACGGCTTCTCGTCAGCCTTGGTTTAAGAATACGCTTTTTGTATTGACGGCCGACCATGCCAGTATGAACGAACATCCGGAGTATGTGACAGATTTGGGTGCTTACAAGGTTCCAATCTTATTTTATGCTCCCGGTTTGCCGGAGCTGAAAGGGCGGAACACAGAAATGATTGTGGAGCAAATCGATATTATGCCTACGGTGCTGGGCATACTTGGGTATGACCGTCCTTATATAGGCTTCGGGCAGGATGCACTTCATACGCCACTGAGTGAAAAATTTGCCGTGAACTATATTAATGGCAGCGGCATCTACCAGTTCCTGAAAGGTGATTACCTGATTCAGTTCGACGGAGAAAAAGTGATTCATGCCTATCGTTTCCGTACAGATGTACTGATGAAGGACGATGTGAAAGACAGCATGCCGCAGGAAGTGCGGAAAGAAATGGAAACCCAGCTGAAGTCAATCATCCAGCAGTACATGCAGCGGATGAACAACAATGAGCTGGTTTATAGAGAATAACTTAAAACAGCATATAAAAAGTAAACCGGACTTTCACGAGGCGAGAACCTCTGAAAGTCCGGTTTACTTTTATATAAAGAATGAATTAGTTCTTGTTGGCACGTTTACGTTCCGTTTCGTCCAGAATGACTTTACGCATACGCATGCTCTTCGGAGTTACTTCCACGTATTCATCTTCCTTGATGTATTCCAACGCTTCTTCCAGCGAGAAGATAACCGGCGGAATGATACGGGCCTTGTCGTCAGAACCAGAAGCACGCATGTTGGTCAGCTTCTTTGATTTGGTTACGTTAATCACCAGGTCGTTTTCATGAACGTGTTCACCTACCACCTGTCCGGCATATACTTCGTCTTGCGGATAGATAAAGAACTTACCGCGATCCTGCAACTTGTCGATGGCGTAAGCAAAGGCAGTTCCTGATTCCATGGCAATCATTGAACCGTTGGTACGGCGAGGAATGTCGCCCTTGAACGGCTGGTATTCCTTGAAGCGGTGAGCCATGATGGCTTCTCCCTGAGAAGCAGTCAGCACGTTGGTACGCAGACCGATGATACCGCGTGACGGCATGTCAAATTCAATGTTTACACGGTCGCCCTGAGTTTCCATGGATACCATTTCACCTTTACGGCGGGTTACCATATCAATCATCTTGCTAGCAAATTCTTCAGGCACGCTGATGGTCAGTTCTTCAATCGGTTCGCACTTCACACCGTCGATTTCCTTGAAGATAACCTGCGGTTGTCCTACCTGAAGTTCGTAACCTTCACGACGCATGGTTTCAATCAATACAGACAAGTGGAGCACACCACGTCCGGAAACAATCCATTTTCCGTCTTCGTTTTCCGTCTTGCGTACGCGCAGTGCCAGGTTCTTGTCCAACTCTTTCGTCAGGCGGTCGTGAATGTGACGTGAAGTCACGTATTTTCCTTCCTTACCGAAGAATGGAGAGTCGTTGATGGTGAACAGCATGCTCATGGTCGGTTCGTCGATAGCGATAGGTGGCAGCGGTTCCGGATTTTCGAAGTCGCAGATGGTATCACCGATTTCGAAGCCTTCCACACCGATGATGGCACAGATGTCGCCAGAAGATACGGATTCTACTTTCTTGCGGCCCAGTCCTTCGAAGGTATGTACTTCCTTGATTTTAGATTTCACCAATGTACCGTCGCGTTTAGCCAGGGTGATGTTCATACCTTCTTTCAGCGTACCTCTGTGCACGCGGCCTACGGCAATACGTCCGGTATAAGAAGAATAGTCAAGTGAAGTAATCAGCATCTGCGGAGTTCCTTCCAGCTGTTTCGGAGCCGGAATGTATTTCACGATGGCGTCCAGCAGCGGAGTGATGGTGCCGGTCGGAGTTTTCCAGTCTTCACCCATCCAGTTGTTCTTGGCAGAACCGTAGATTACCGGGAAGTCCAGCTGGTCTTCTGTGGCGTTGAGGCTGAACATCAGGTCGAACACCATTTCATATACTTCTTCCGGACGGCAGTTCGGTTTGTCTACCTTGTTTACCACTACGATAGGTTTCAATCCAATTTGCAGGGCTTTCTGAAGCACGAAGCGGGTCTGCGGCATCGGACCTTCAAAAGCGTCTACCAGCAGAATACATCCGTCGGCCATGTTCAAGACACGTTCCACTTCTCCACCGAAGTCGGCGTGTCCCGGAGTATCGATAATGTTGATTTTTGTACCGTTGTAATTGATGGATACGTTTTTAGAAAGAATGGTTATACCTCTTTCACGCTCCAGGTCGTTGTTATCCAAAACCAGTTCACCGTTGGTCTGGTCGTTGCGGAACAGATGTCCCGCCAGCATCATCTTGTCCACCAGAGTTGTTTTTCCGTGGTCAACGTGAGCAATAATGGCAATGTTTCTAATGTCTTGCATACTATACCTATATATAATTGTGTGCAAAATTACTGTTTTTCAGCGAAAGACAGGTATTTTATGCAGGGTTTTTATATTTTTTGGCGTAAACGCAGGGGAGAAGACCGGTCTTTCTGAGGGTGAAAGTCGGAGAGGAGCGATGAAGAAGATTCTGTCTTTTCGTGTGAAAAAAAGATGTAAAACGCTTGTAGTCTGAAAGATTATGCTTACCTTTGCATCCGCAAATCAAATTTATACATTTTAATAAATAGTCAAATTATGTATTTAGACGCAGCTAAAAAACAAGAAATCTTTGGAAAGTACGGAAAGTCTAACACTGATACTGGCTCACCTGAAGCGCAGATAGCATTGTTTTCATACCGTATTTCTCACCTGACTGAGCACATGAAGCTCAACAGAAAAGATTATAGCACTGAAAGAGCTTTGACAACTTTGGTAGGTAAGCGTCGTTCTTTGCTGAACTACCTGAAGAGCCGTGATATCGAAAGATACCGTGCTATTGTTAAAGAACTTGGTCTTCGTAAGTAATCCGTTACTTGCTGCAGGCAAAAAAATAAGCCGCTTTTCCTTCAAGGGAGAGCGGCTTATTTTTTGTACCCTCGTCGGGAATCGAACCCGAATCTAAAGTTTAGGAAACTTCTATTCTATCCGTTGAACTACAAGGGCAATCTTCCGCAAAAGTAAGTCTTTTTATTGAATATCCATGATTTTGGTATGAAAAAAGCGGTTTCCTGTTGATTTTTACGCCTTTTTTCAGCTGCTATGGGAAACCTTGAAGCGTTTGGAAGAGAATGCCAAAGGGTTTTGTTTGAAACACAAGTTCATTTGAGGTAAGACGCACTTGTGTTTCCTTTCGAATGCACTTGTGTTTTTTTAAAATGTACTTGCGTTCTGGTAAGTGCGAAAATAAACCTCGTATTTCTGGCTCGTTTTGTTTGAAAAATTGATATTTTTGGAGGAACGAATTCTAAAAAATACGATATCTATGGGAAAAATAAGTCAGTTTGTAAAGGCGGGGGCCTTGATTTTGTCAATGGCAGGATGTTCTTCGCCGAATTCCGGGGGAAAGGATGCGGAGATGGACCGCTTTATCAGTGACCTGATGGGAAGGATGACCTTGCAGGAAAAGTTAGGACAGTTGAATCTGCCGGCTGGGAATGACCTAGTGTCGGGAGCAGTGAAGAACAGCAAGATGGCAGAAGCTATCCGGGCTGGTGAGGTCGGCGGCTTTTTCAATGTGAAGGGAGTGGATAAGATTTACCAGATGCAGCGTATGGCGGTGGAGGAGACTCGTCTGGGAATTCCTTTGATAGTGGGTGCTGATGTGATTCACGGGTACGAAACAATCTTCCCGATTCCGTTGGCCCTTTCTTGTAGCTGGGATACGGCGGCGGTGACACGTATGGCACGTATTTCTGCCACGGAAGCTAGTGCCGATGGAATCAGCTGGACCTTCAGTCCGATGGTAGACATCTGTCGGGATGCCCGCTGGGGACGTATTGCAGAAGGAAGTGGGGAGGACCCATACCTCGGTGCGCTGATGGCCGGAGCGTATGTGCGCGGTTATCAGGGTGACGGCATGAAGCAGAACAATGAAATCATGGCCTGTGTGAAGCACTTTGCACTGTATGGAGCTTCGGAATCGGGACGTGACTACAATTCGGTGGATATGAGTCGAAACCTGATGTATAATGTGTACCTGGCTCCTTATAAAGGGGCGGTGGAAGCCGGAGTGGGTTCGGTGATGAGCTCGTTTAATACCATCAACGGGGTACCTGCTACAGCCGACAAATGGCTGCTGACGGATTTGCTCCGCAATGAGTGGGGGTTCACGGGGTTTGTGGTGACCGACTACAATTCGATTGGTGAGATGAAGACTCATGGGGTGGCCGACTTGAAGGAGGCTTCTGCACGGGCGTTGAATGCAGGAACGGACATGGATATGGTGGCACATGGTTTCTTGCATACGCTGGAAGCTTCATTGAAGGAGAAGGCCGTGACGCAGGAGCGGATTGACGAGGCCTGCCGTCGGGTATTGGAAGCCAAGTATAAGTTAGGATTGTTTGAGAATCCTTATAAGTATTGTGATACGTTTCGAGGACGCAAGGAATTGTTTACGGAGGCGAATCGTAAAGCGGCACGTGAGATTGCGGCTGAAACGTTTGTGCTGTTGAAGAACGAGGGTAAGTTGTTGCCTTTGCAGAAAAAAGGACGCATTGCATTGATTGGGCCGATGGCTGATGCGCAGAACAATATGTGCGGCACGTGGAACATGGATTGTCAGACAGATCGCCATGTGACGATGTACGAAGCTTTCCGTCGTGCGGTAGGTGATAAGGCTACGGTTTCTTATGCCAAAGGAAGCAACGTGTATTATAGTGAGCATATAGAGAAAGGGGCGGTCGAACCTCGTCCGCTGACACGTGGCGATGACCGTCAGTTGCGGGCTGAGGCTTTGCGCGTGGCGGCTTCTGCCGATGTGATTGTGGCTGCATTGGGTGAGAGTGCCGAGATGAGCGGGGAGTCTTCTTCTCGTACAGATATTCAGATCCCGGATGCGCAGAAAGATTTGTTGAAGGCATTGGTAGCTACCGGAAAGCCGGTGGTACTGGCTTTGTTTACCGGTCGTCCGCTGGATTTATGCTGGGAGTCTGAGCATGTACCGGCTATCCTGAATGTGTGGTTTGCCGGCAGTGAAGCGGGTGATGCCATTGCCGATGTGATGTTTGGTGACGTGTCTCCTTCGGGTAAGCTGACTACGAGTTTCCCACGTGCGGTGGGGCAGTTGCCGCTTTATTATAATCACCTGAATACGGGTCGTCCGGATACGGATGATACCACTTTCAACCGTTATGGCAGCAATTACATCGACCAGAGTAATGAACCGCTTTATCCTTTTGGCTATGGTTTGAGTTATACCACTTTCCGTTACGGTAATTTGCAGTTGAGTGCGGAGCGTATGGCTAAGGGTGGGCAGTTGAAGGTAACCGTGCCTGTAACCAATTCAGGTGAGTGCGATGGAATAGAGATTGTGCAGCTGTATCTTCATGATGTGTATGCGGAAATCTCCCGTCCGGTGAAGGAACTGAAAGCTTTCCGCCGTGTGGCCCTTAAAAAGGGAGAGACACAGAATGTAGAGTTTGTGCTCGATGAGGATGATTTGAAGTATTATAATTCTCGTCTGGAATATGGATATGAACCGGGAGAGTTTGAAGTGATGGTAGGTCCGGACAGCCGGAATGTGCAGCACGCGACTTTTGTGGCTGAATAGAAGTCAGTTCATATAAAACAAAAATGGTCCGTCTCTGTGAGAAGATTCAGAGGCGGACCATTTTTGTTTTATTCAAGTTGGACGTTGCGTACATGTACGTCTGTGCAGTGTAAGAATACTGAAGCCGATTCCCGGAATTTCTCGACCGATTCTGTGGTGAGAAACTCCCGTCGCTTGTTCTTGGAACAGCGTGCGTCCATGTCTGGATGACGCGACAGATAGTCCTTCAGGCTTTCGCTTACATACTCGCCTTGCGTTACCAGTCGGATGTGCGAGGGGGTGTACTGCCGTATCTTTTGCAGAAGCAGGGGATAGTGCGTACAGCCTAAAATCAGAGTGTCGATGTCCGGGTCTTTCTGCAGGATGGTATCAATGTATTTCTTGACGAAATAGTCGGCTCCGTCACCGTCGTATTCCTTGTTCTCTACCAGTGGCACCCACATGGGGCAGGCCATTCCTGTGACCTGAATGTCCGGAAAAATCTTTTTAATCTCCAGCGGATAGGATTCGGAGCGTACGGTGCCGGCTGTGGCCAGCAGACCTACGTGCCCGTTGCGAGTGATTTCACCGATACATTCCACTGTGGGGCGGATTACTCCCAATACGCGGCGGGTCGGATCCATGTGAGGAAGGTCGTTCTGCTGGATGCTGCGAAGAGCCTTGGCGGAAGCCGTATTGCAGGCCAGGATGACCAGCGGGCAGCCCAGTTCAAACAATTTCTTGACAGCCTGTAGGGTGAAGTCGTAGACCACTTCGAACGAGCGTGTGCCGTATGGAGCACGGGCATTATCTCCCAAGTACAGGTAATCGTACTGTGGCAGTCGTTCGATGAATTTTCCTAAAATGGTAAGACCTCCGTATCCGGAGTCGAAAACTCCGATGGGACCGGTGTGAGGGGCAGATAGAGGGTACATGGGAAAACGTTTGAAAGGTTTGAAAAGAAAAATGTCATTCAGAGAAATCTTTTTCGTGTTTCTCTGAATGACATGTAGTCAGGACGACAAAGAGTTCCTTTTATTACTGAGCAGAATTTGCTGCAGGAGCTACCGGAGTAGCAGGAACAGCTGTCAGGCTGATGCCCAACTTAGTCTTGATGTCGTTTGTAATATCTTTTGACTGAGTTTCGTCAATGTAAGGAATGTCAGTACGGTTCAAATCGAATACGTAAGTATAAGCACCAGCTTTACCTACAGCCTTAACGGCATCTTCCAGTTTTTTGTAGATAGGTTCCATCATGTCACCGTATGCTTTCTGCAACTGCTGCTGTGCATCCTGCTGGAACTGCATACCTTTTTCCTGCAAATCCTGCAGCTCTTTCTGGCGGCGTTCCTGAATATTTTGTGGCAGGTTCTTCTGTTCCTGCTGGTATTCTGCAAATTTCTTGTTGAATTCGTCAGAAGCACGTTTGATTTCGTCTTCGTATTGTTTCTGCATGGTCTGGATGTCTGTCTGTGCCTTAGCCCATTCCGGCATTACAGGGATAATATCCATTGATTTAAAGTGCGCAAATTTTTGTGCGAATACACTCATCGGTGCGATGAGCAAAAGTAAAAAAGCAATTTTCTTCAACATAATCTCAAGTTTCTATTTGTTATTAATTAATTCAGTGTATAAAACAGGGTTCTTATCACCTGGTTGCAAATGTATAAAATTAATTTGAATATCCTAATTTTGCAAGAACCTCATTGCTTATATCAATGCGTGGGGAAGCAAAAATCATGCTCTGTGCTGACGCACGGTCTATTACGGCATCATATCCGCGCTGGGTAGCAATCTCTTTCACGGCATTGTAGATGGCATCCTGAATCGGAGAAATCAGCTCCTGGCGTTTCTTCATCAGTTCGCCTTCCGGTCCGAAATATTGCTTGCGGAGTTCTGCCGCTTCTTTTTCTTTGGCTACGATAGCTTCCTCTTTGCTGGTTTTCTGAGTAGCAGAAAGTGTGTTGGCGCTTTTCTGGTAATCTTCATACAGCTTTTTTGCTTCGTTGGCTTTGGCCTCAATCTGGCTTTGCCATTGCTTTGACAGTGACTCCATCTGTTGGTTGGCCTGTTGATAAGAAGGAATCTGCTTGAGGATATACTCCATATCTACCAGTGCGAATTTCTGTGCTGAGGCCATACCCACGGCGGCCACTAACAGCATAACGGATAAAATGAGTCTCTTCATAATCATTGGTTTTTAAGTGTTAGAATTCTTGTCCGATGATAAAGTGGAACTGGCTTCCGCTGTATTGCATTGAACCGTCAATCTTGTCGAAACCGTAAGCCCAGTCGATACCCATCATACCAATCATTGGCAGGAAGATACGTACACCGAATCCGGCAGAACGTTTCAACTGGAAGGGGTTAAAGTCGGTCACGTTGTTCCATGCGTTACCTGCTTCCACGAAGCCCAGTGCATAGATACTGGTAGAGTTTTCCAGCATCAGCGGGTAGCGGAGTTCGGCACCCAGACGGATGTAAGCATAACCTTCACTTCCGTACGGAGTCAATGAACCGTTTTCATATCCACGCAGGGCGATGGTTTCGGATGCGTAGTTGTAGCTGTAACCTGTCATACCGTCACCTCCCACGTAGAAGGTTTCAAACGGTGAACGTTTGTATTTGTTGAAGTGACCGAGGATACCGAATTCTGTACGGGTCATGATAACCGGACATTTCTGGATATCCATCAAGGCTGTATAAGTTTTGGCTTTGAATTTCCACTTGTGGTATTCAATCCACTTGTACATGCTGGCCGCATCGTGGTAGTTGTCTTTACCGTAAGTAGAGTAGTCCTTCTTGCTAAACAGAGAGTACGGCGGAGTAATCTGCAAAGAAGCCGAGAATTCTGAACCGTAACGCGGGAAAATCGGGTTATCCGTAGAGTTACGTGACAAGGTCAGGTTTAGGCTCAGGTTATTACAGTTACCGGTGTTCATGTACTGTCCGTTGTTCAGTTTGATATAGAGGTAACTCCAGTCTTTCAGCATGAATCGCTGGTAAGATAATTCAGCCGACAAGGTAAAGTAGTCATCCGGCCAGCGCAGACGCTTACCCCATCCTACAGATACACCGAACATCTTGATAGACTTGTCGGGGTTGTAGTAAGATTCGTAGTTGTCATAATAGCTTCCGTAGCCTCCGTAATATCCGTATCCGCTTAACATGTTGTAGTAGTTGTTCATGTAGGCAGAGTTATAATATTGGCTGCTTACGTCGGTCTGGATAGAGTAGAAAGCAGAAACAGAGAACGAGTTCGGACGCTTGCCGCCAAACCATGGGTCGAAGAACGATACGCTGTATGACTGATAGTAGCGTCCGTTGGTCTGTCCACTGATGGTCAGTGTTTGTCCGTCACCTTGTGGCAGGATACCGCGGTAGTTGTCGTTCTTGCGGAACAAGTTCGCAAATGAGAAGTTAGTAAACTTCAAGCTCAACTTACCGATGACACCAGTCTGTCCCCAACCTGCGGAGAATTCCACCTGGTCGTTAGCTTTTGATTCCAGTCCCCAGTTGATGTCTACTGTACCGTCCTGGAAGTTCGGCTGTACATCCGGTTTGATATTCTCAGGGTTGAAGTGTCCCATCTGTGCGATTTCACGGTAAGAACGTTCCAGTGCTTCTTTACTGAAGAGGTCGCCCGGGCGGGTACGTAACTCACGACGTACAATGTTTTCATACAGACGGTCATTACCGTTGATACGTACGTGGCTGATGCTAGCCTGCGGACCTTCCGTGATACGCATTTCCAAGTCGATAGAGTCACCGTCAATGTTTACCTCCACCGGATCGAGGCGGTAGAACACATATCCGCGGTTATAGTAGTTGTTACCGATTGCGTCTTCATCGTTAGAGATACGGTCGTTCAGCAACTTCTGGTTATATACATCACCGCGTTTCATGCGGAGCTGTTCGTTCAACAGGTCAGAAGGATATACCGTGTTACCTACCCAGGTGATGTCACGAAGGTAATATTTTTGTCCTTCGTAGATCTTCATGTAGACATCTACCGTCTTTTCATCGTATGAAGATACACTGTCTTCTACGATTTGTGCATCACGATAACCTAATTCGTTGTATTTATCGATGATTTTCTGCTTGTCTTCTTCGTAACGTTCATTGATAAACTTCTTGGCACGGAAAAGGTTGATCAGTTTACCTTTTTCGTTGGTCTTCTTCATGACACGTTTCAGTTTCTTGTCGGCCAAGACCTCATTTCCTTCAATGGTAATCTTGTGGACTTTGACTTTGGCCTTCTTGTCAATGTTCACGTCTACATATACCTGTTCCTTATTTTCTGGGTCTTCACGCTCCACGATGTTAACTTCTGCATTCTTGAAACCTTTTTCATCAAAATGTTTCTTGATCAGAATTTTAGCACGGTCAATCAAGTTCGGTGTAACCTGTGTACCTTTTGCCATACCCAGTTTAGCCTGCAAGTCTTCGCGCTCACTCTTTTTCACACCATGGATTACGATGTCGGTAATACGCGGACGTTGTGTCAGCTGGATAGACAGGTAAATTTTATTGTCTACAATTTTGTCTGCTACGATTTTCACGTCAGAGAACAAACCATGACGCCAGTATCTTTTTACTGCCGAGGTGATGTCATCTCCTGGTACGGTGATAGTCTGTCCGACAGCCAAGCCGGAAATACCTATCAGGACATAATCCTCATAGTTCTTTACTCCGCTGACCTTGATGTCGGCGATTTCATATTTTTTAGGTGTTCCGTTGTAAAGGATAATTGGTTTATCGCTTTGTTCAGTTGTATTATTGTCCTGTGCATATCCCCCCATTGGAGCAGACGAAAGACATGCAGCAATCAATAGGATAAGTGAAAAACGGTTTTGCATTGTTCTTTGTTAAATTTGTTCACTGGTTTTGCCGAATCGGCGTTCTCTTTTTTGAAAGTCACAAATAGCCTTACACAATTCTTCGGCCTTGAAGTCCGGCCAGAAAGTGTCACAGAAGTACAGTTCTGCGTAAGCGCACTGCCAGAGCAGATAGTTGCTTAATCGGATTTCACCGCCTGTTCTGATTAACAAGTCCGGGTCGGGCATATAATGAGTGGCCAGACATCGGTCGATGGTCTGGTCTGTAATTTCCTCGGGAGTGAGTATTCCTTCTTTCACTTCACGGGCAATTTTTTTGACAGCCTCCGTGATTTCCCACTTAGAAGAATAGCTTAATGCTAAAGTCAGACACATTCCCGTGTTCTTTGACGTACGTTCGATGCACTTGTTCAATCGTGCAAGTACGTTTTCCGGCAATTTTTCTGTTTCGCCGATGATGCGGAAACTGATGTTGTTCTTCATGAAGGTTTCTTCTTCAATAGAGTCCATAAGCAAACTCATCAGTGCGGCAACCTCGTCTACCGGACGATTCCAGTTTTCGGTAGAGAATGTATAAAGAGTCAGATACTTCACGCCCAGCCGTGCGGCTTCTTCCGCAATGACATGTACGGTTTCGGCGCCAGCCTGGTGTCCGAAAGTACGGGCATGTCCCTGCTGTTTGGCCCAGCGTCCGTTGCCATCCATGATGATAGCAATATGTGCCGGTATCCGGTTCTTGTCAATTTGGTCTTTATATAGCATCGCTTTGTTGTTTTTCAGTTTTTTAGATTACCATTTAGGAGTGAATCCCAGTCGGTTGATACGTCCTCGGCTGATGCTTCCATCTTCCCACACAATCCAGATAAAGTTACCTCTGGACGTTCCGTTTTCCAGTTTGGGAGTTACGGCGCATGAATAATTGCCGTGGTGTGTAGTATAAAGTGTGCCGAATTCTGCTGGGAAAGCCATACATTCAGTGACAGGTCTCCAGCAAAGTCCGTTATCGGTAGAACAATAGAACTGGCTGAAAGGTTTCACTTCCGGTTTTACACTTTCCCCACCGAAAGCATACAGCTTTCCGTCGTAGTAAATCATGGTGACGTTTTTCAGGTTCGGCAGTGGAAGATTCTGCATTCTTGTTTCCCATTTGCTATCACTTGACATGCGGTTGAATACCAACGCTGTTGTGTCATTGGCTGTAGTGCCCTGATTATAGCAAAGAGCTACAGTAGTAGTAACGTTGCTGTTGTAAGATGCAGTAGTTGTATTGGAGAAGAAAGGCTTACCTGCTGTAAATTGTGTGAACGGGTTTGTATCTTCTGTCCATACATTTTCTTTATATATGCCACTCTTTCCGCCTTTAACAGCGTAGAGTTCCTTTGTGACATCATTTCCACCAATCAGTATTTCGAATACATCTGTACCTGCGGAGGTAATTTCATTGGTGGTTACATCCAGTTTATAGAGCCTCTTATTGTTAACTGTGTCTGCCAGGAAATAAATGTTTTCTGTCCATACAGTAGCAGAGTAAGTATCTATATTTGCGGGTACACTTGCAACGGGAGTCCATGAAGTAGGATTGTCATTTGCTACATCCGAGTATTCAATTTGGGTATTGTTGCCATTTTTCCCGAATACATATACTTTCCCGTTAGCATATACAGCTTTCTGTTCACTTAAATTTCCGGCACTGAATGAATTGTCAAACTTCTTCCATGAGATAGTGTCTGGAACCTGCTGGTGTACGTTGATTTTCACTTTATAAGCCTGTCCGATTGCACCGCTGTAAGCATATACCTTAAATTCAATAGGGGTAACAGTAGACATGGTACGAGTGTCTCCTGAAAAATCGATAGAGTCTGTAGAAGTCCACAACGTATCTTTATCTGTTCCTTTGGGTCTGTAGGCCAGTGCACCGGCGTCGTAAGTCACGCTGGTTATCACTTTGTCAATGTGAGTACCATAAGGGAGTGAATCTTTATTCTCGATTTCTCTTGTCATTTGATTGATGGTGAATGGATATTCTGAGCAATCTAGTGTATCCACATACGCACTATCTTTCCCATCCTTATCTTTCCCTATTCGGTCAATGTTCAATGTACTCAATGAAAATCCTGTAATACTGGTTTCTGAGGTATAAGTGACCTGTTCCACATCATTATCCAAACACGATGTCATTATAGATGTTGCAGCAAAGAGTACTGCAATCAATGGCAAAAACTTTATTTTCATCTGCAAATGAGTTCTTTTAATTACAAGTTGCAAAAGTAGAAAGTTTTTCCTCGATTCCTCGCTTTTAGGGGAAGTTTTATATAAAATTATATTGTTATCTCCTCTTTATCAAGCTCTGTTGCATATTGTCCTGTTTTGTTAAAGGGCACAAGACTGTGCAAAAAGTCGCTTTTTCAGTATATTATAAGAACTTTTTATGGGTAAAAATTGTTTATATTCCCTTTGTATATCGATATTGTCCTGTATAAAACGGTTTTATACAATTTGTTTACTGAAAGAACGGATAATTTTGTAATCCAATAAAAACGAATAAATAACTATGTACAGACAATTAATTTCTAATTCATGGAAAGCATGCCTTCTTTTCGTATGTGTATTCTTTTCTGGTATAACAGTGAAAGCAGATGATAGTTTATACTCTCCTAATAAGAAAATAGGAGTGAGCTGGGATAATCCGGCGAAAGGATTGCGTGTGATTTATAAAAAAGGAGATACTTCGGTTCCGGTAGTTCAGTTAAAGAATATAGGAC
>NZ_JBBKBF010000072.1:0-17708 GCF_037892625.1 Phocaeicola sp. ICN-14070
GTTTAAAAGGTATTCAAATACCGGCGAAGCCGGTCGAAATTTTTTAGAATATTGATAGGGTAGGGGAATACAGAACTGAACTGATTTGAGAGTAAACGACCTCAATTTAACTATGTAAAGATAGCAATTTTTGCTGATATTTGCAAGTGAATTTTCTGTTATTTTTAGCCTATAAATGCCTTGTTGAAACGGAATAAAGAGTGCTTTAAATTATACGTTTCGTTTTGTGAAATGAACTTTTCGTTTTGAAATGCGCGAACATTTCGATTTGCGGATTATAAATGTGTTAATCGGTTCAAACGGAGCTGGAAAAAGTAATTTCATTTCATTCTTTGAATTGACCAAGGCAATATATGAGCAACGCTTTGGCAGTTATACCTTGTCTAAAGGGGGGATTGATAACTTGCTGCGTCAGGGAAGAAGAGTATCGCCGTCTATCCAGGGATTGATTGATTTTGACAATACAAATGCTTTTTTCTTTGAGATTAAACCATCGCAATCGAACAAAGGCTATATTGAAAAAACGGGAGATTTTTTTAATAACTGTCATAAGCCGGGAAAGGATTACTCACAGTGGAACAGAACGATTTGGGATTCTGCCGTAGAAGAATCCTCTTTGAAGGATAATAAAAGATGGAGGGCTGCGTACTTGAGAAAGTATTTAGGTAGCTTTACAGTCTATCATTTTCACGATACCAGTGCCACTTCTCCCATGCGTGGGGATTGTCCGATTAACGACAACGAATATTTGCGTGATAACGGCTCCAACCTTGCCGCATATCTGTATTCATTGATGCTGAACGATGAAAAGACATTCCGCTTGATAGAGGGTGTGATACGTTCCATTGCTCCTTATTTCAAGGGCTTCAAGCTCCGTCCGGATGCCAACAACAAGGAAAGAATTCGTCTGGAATGGGAGGAGAGGGATACAGATATGTACCTCGATGGTTATAGCTTTTCGGACGGTACTTTACGTTTCATAGCCCTTACAACCTTACTGTTGCAGTCCAAGATGCCGGAAGTGATAATTATTGATGAACCTGAATTGGGCTTGCATCCGGCCGCTATCAATAAACTGGCCCAACTTGTCAAGCAGGCTTCGCTCAAGAGCCAGATTATTTTGTCTACTCAGTCCACCAATCTGGTCAATTGCTTTGAGGTGGAAGATATCATTGTAGTGGACAGGGCAGACAACCAATCGGTTTTTCGTCATCTGGAACGGGAAGAACTGGAAAAATGGATGGACGATTACGAATTGTCTCTCAGTGATTTGTGGGAGAAAAACATGATAGGAGGGCAGTTATGAAACGTGTGTATATTGTCGTCGAAGGGCAGACGGAGCAGGAGTTTGTCAACTCGGTCATTTCTCCCTATTTGCAAGAATTTGGTATATTGAGCGTTACGCCTGTCTTGGTTCGGACAAGCAGGACAGGACGGGGAGGAATGGTGAGCTATTCACATCTGGCAAACACGATCAGGCCTCTTCTGATGTCCGAAAAAAGCGATTATATCGTAACTACCTTTATTGACTTTTTCAGACTTCCCCACGACATGCCCCATTATGAGGACAGCATGAAGAAGGCGGACAAAATAGAGCAAATACGGTCGTTGGAAGCGGCAATCGATGAAGCTATAGACGACCGTCGTTTTTTCTCTTACATACAGTTGCACGAATTTGAGGCTTTGCTGTTTTCCAGTAACAAAGGTTTTGAGTACTATTTTTCGGAAGAACTCGCAGCAAAGACAGCTTCCATCATTTCATCCTACGACAATCCCGAAGACATCAATACCTCTCCTGAAGGGGCTCCCTCCAAAAGATTGCTGGCTATAAAGTCTGACTACAACAAAGTGCTGGAAGGAAACCTGATAGCATTGGAAATCGGGATAAAATCCATCTTGGAGAAATGTCCGCGGTTTGCGGAATGGATAAAGACAATCATTGAAAAATCTGAATAGCAAGTTCATTTTTCTGTTTGTCACTTTTTATTCGTACATTTGCGAAGCATAACCCAAATACAATAACCATGAAATTTATTGGAATTATTCCTGCAAGATATGCATCTACACGCTTCCCCGCCAAACCTTTGGCACTACTGGGAGGCAAACCCGTGATACAAAGAGTTTATGAACAAGTGGCCGGTGTGCTGGACGAAGCTTATGTGGCTACCGACGACGAACGCATCGAAGCGGCTGTAAAGGCCTTCGGTGGAAAGGTGGTAATGACGTCGGTCGACCATAAGAGCGGTACCGACCGTTGCTACGAGGCTTACTGCAAGGTGGGCAGCGGCTATGACGTGGTGGTGAACATTCAGGGTGATGAACCGTTTATCCAGCGTTCGCAGCTGGAAGCCGTAAAGGCTTGTTTTGACGATGCGTCAACACAGATTGCCACACTTGTGAAACCGTTTACGCCTGCCGACGGATTTGATGCGCTGGAAAACGTGAACTCGCCCAAGGTGGTGGTGAACAAGGAGATGAAGGCACTCTACTTCAGCCGTTCCATCATTCCTTACCAGCGTAACCGCGACAAGAAGGAGTGGCTGGCCGGACATACGTATTACAAACATATCGGACTTTATGCCTACCGCGCGCCGGTGCTGAAGGAGATTACATCTCTTCCGCAGTCGTCGCTCGAACTGGCCGAATCGCTGGAGCAGTTGCGCTGGCTGGAGAACGGCTATTCCATCAAGGTGGGTATCAGCGAAGTGGAGACCATTGGTATTGACACACCGCAGGATCTGGCACGGGCCGAAGAGTTTCTGCGTAATCAGCAGGAGGCACTATGACGCAGCTCGACCGTAGTGTGGCGCCTGCCATTCGTCAGCTGGAGCATTTTTCCATCTTGCAGCCGGAGTTGCACCGTATGAAGAACGGCATGCCGCTGTATGTGCTTTCGGCGGGAAACGAGGACGTGATTCGTTTCGACTTGCTGGTGCGGAGCGGACAGCTCGACCAGTCGCAGCCGCTTCAGGCTGTGTTTACCAACCGTATGCTGCGTGAGGGAACGGTGCGCATGACATCGGGCGAGATTGCCGAACGGCTGGATTATTACGGGGCGTGGCTCGACCTTTCTTCTTCTGTGAACTGTGGATTTGTGACGTTGTATACACTGACGAAACACCTTGACCGCACCATGGAGATTGTGGCCGGACTGGTGAAGGAGTCTGTGTTTCCGGAAGAGCAGTTCCGCATTATCTGCGACATCAACCGCCAGCAGTTTCTGGTGAACAACCAGCGGGTGGACGTACTGGCTCGCAAGCAGCTGAACCGTTCGCTCTTCGGTACTTCGCATCCGTTGGGACGCTATGCCGAACTGGAGGATTATGAACGCATTCAGGTGGAGGCGCTGAAGGATTTCTATCACCGCCATTATCATTCGGGCAACTGCTCCATGTACGTGTCGGGTAAGGTGACCCCCGAGGTGGTGCGCTGCATCGAACGTCACTGGGGAGAGGCGCCCTGGGGAAATTGTACGGCAGAGAAGGTGGAACGCACGTGGGACATCGTGAAGGATGCCCGCAAACGGGTTCACGTGGAGAAGGAGGATGCCTTGCAGAGTTCGCTCCGCATGGGTGGTTTCTCGCTCGACCGCAAGCATCCTGATTACCTGAAACTGCGTGTGCTGGTTACGCTGTTCGGAGGGTATTTCGGCAGTCGTCTGATGTCGAACATCCGTGAGGATAAGGGATATACCTACGGCATCGGGGCCGGACTGGTGTCTTATCCGGGCACGAGTCTGCTGGTGGTGAGTACGGAGGCGGCCAATGAATACATGGAGTCTGTCATCACGGAAGTGTATCATGAAATGGACCGTCTGCGTCAGGATAAGGTGCCGGCAGAAGAACTGGAGATGGTGCGCAACTACATGCTGGGCGATATGTGCCGTTCGTACGAGGGGGCATTCTCGCTTTCGGATGCCTGGATATTCATCGAAACGGCCGGATTGAAGCCCGACTTTTTTGATGCGTCGCTGGCTGCCATCCGTGAGGTGACGTCCGATGAACTGCTTTCGCTGGCTCAGCGCTATTTCTGCAAAGAAAACTTAATAGAGGTAGTGGCAGGTAAAAAAGTATAAACCTTCCGGCTCGTGCAAAAGTAAAAAGACTATTTTTGAGCGGAATTAAAAAAGAGACTAAGAACGTGAGAAAGAACAAACATACATTATTTTTATTTGCCTTGCTGGCATTCAGCTCGGTATCGGCTTCGGCCCAGTTGTCATTGGGATACTACCAGTTTAAGGATGGTTCGGAATATACCGGCGAACTGAAAGGACGCCGCCCGAACGGAAAGGGAAAGACGGTGTTCCGCAATGGCGACGTGTACGAAGGTGAATATGTGAAGGGTAAACGCCAGGGTGAAGGTACCTACACTTTCAGCGACGGAGAAAAGTACGTGGGAGAGTGGTACGAAGACCAGCAGCACGGCAAGGGAACGTATTATTTCATGAACAACAACCGTTACGACGGGATGTGGCACACTGACTACCAGGAGGGTGAGGGTACGATGACCTATTATAACGGGGACTTATATACTGGAACCTGGCATCATGACAAGCGCAACGGACAGGGTACTTATACCTGGAAAGGCGGAGCGGTCTACACCGGCGAATGGAAGAATGATCTGAAGAACGGGAAGGGCACCATGGTGTGGGACGACAAGTCGAAGTATGAAGGCGACTGGAAGGACGGCATGCGTCACGGAAAGGGTACTTTCTACTATACCAACGGAGACAAGTACGTGGGCGACTGGAAAGATGATGTGCAGGATGGAAAGGGTATCTATTATTTCCAGAATGGTGAACGCTACGAGGGGGATTATGCCAACGGTGAACGCACGGGAAGGGGTATCTATACGTATCCGAACGGCGACAAATACGTAGGTCATTTCCTGAACGGACAGCAGGAGGGACAAGGCACGTTCACCTGGGCCAACGGAGCGGTGTACGACGGGCAATGGTCGAAGAACCAGCGCTCGGGTACCGGAAAATACAAGTGGGCCAACGGTGATGAATACGAAGGTCAGTGGAAGAACAACCTGGCCGAGGGAGAAGGTGTGCTTCACATGGCTGACGGTTCTGTCTATACAGGTTCTTTTGTACGTGGAAAGGAAGAAGGAAAGGGTGTGCTGATTGAAAAGGACGGCACTCGCTTTGAGGGCTTCTTCAAGCAGGGAAAGAAAGACGGTTCATTCGTAGAGATGGATGCCAACGGGAATATTGTCCGGAAAGGGACTTTCAGATACGGACGTTTATTGGAGGAGAAAAAATAATGATGGAATTATCCGAACTGACTTTGAAGGTGCGTGAACTGGCTGTAGCCACGGGAGCTTTTATCCGTGAGGAGCGGAAGAAGTTCAGCCGTGAGCGGATTGAGAAGAAGCACGCACACGATTATGTGTCGTATGTCGACAAGGAATCGGAACGAAGAATAGTAGCCTGTCTGCGGGAGTTGCTTCCCGAGGCAGGTTTTATTGCTGAAGAGGGGAGCGGAACTCACACCGACGAGGAGTATTGTTGGCTGGTTGACCCGCTGGACGGTACGACCAACTTCATTCATAACCATGCACCTTATTGTGTGAGCATTGCCTTGCGTAACCGTGAGGAAATCTTGCTGGGAGTGGTTTATGAAGTGTGCCGCGACGAGTGTTTCTGGACTTGCAAGGGGGCGCCTGCTTATTGTAATGACCGACAGATTCGGGTGTCGCAGGTAGCTGTACCCGATGAGGCTTTTATGGCTTTCGGTCTTCCGTACGAAACGGAGGCTTACAAGCCGGTATTCAACCGCCTGATAGAAGGCTGCTACGGGCATGTGGCAGGCATTCGGGTGGTCGGTGCGGCGGCTGCCGAGATGTGTTACGTGGCCGACGGGCGTTTTGAAGCGCGTGCCGAAGCCTTCACTTGTCCGTGGGATGTGGCGGCAGGTATCTTGCTGGTACAGAATGCCGGAGGAAGGGTGACCGACTTTTCCGGGGGTGATTCATGCTATTCCGGTCGCGAAGTGGTGGCTTCCAACGGAAAGGTGCACGATTTTTTGTTGAATCTGCTGGGATAATGTAAAAAAATATCGTTTTATTCGACAGATAAGAATTAATTTCGTAAGTTTGTGTGACTCAAAAGTAAAGAATATGGATATACCGGGCATATTGGATTTCCTGAAAGTACTGGCGGCAAACAACAACCGGGAGTGGTTTCAGGAACATAAAGCGGAATATTTGAGTGTGCAGGCAGACTTCGAGGAGTTGCTGGCAGGGGTGATTGCCCGCCTTTCGCCATGGGATGAAAGTGTGGCGCACGTCCTTCCGCGTGACTGCACGTATCGCATCTACCGGGATGTCCGTTTTTCTTCCGACAAGTCTCCTTATAAGACCCACATCGGAGGGTATATCAATGCAAGGGGAAAGAAATCCAATCACTGTGGTTATTATCTTCATCTGGAACCGGGCAACTGTATGCTGGCCGGAGGAAGTTGGTGCATGCCTGCCGATATGTTGCGGGCGGTGCGTCAGTCGGTGTGCGACCGCATTGATGAGTATCGTGCCATTGTGGAAGATCCGGCTTTCAAGGAGTATTTCCCGGTGGTAGGCGAGTCGCATCTGAAGACGGTGCCCAAGGGATTTCCGAAGGATTTTCCTTATCCGCAGTACATCCGTTGCAAGGATTTTACGGTGGCCTGCCGGGTGGAAGATGAGTTCTTTTCCCGTCCGGACTTTATGGAACGGATTATCGACGTGTTTCGCCAGCTGAAACGCTTTGCCGATTTTACAAATGAAACGATAGATGAGTTTGAATAAAATATTAACGACTTAAAACTGAAAGAATATGGTTATTGACAAATTGGAAAATTTGGAAAAATATGTGTCACTGAATCCTTTGTTTGCAGAGGCTGTAGCTTTCCTGAAGGCAACTGACTTGCAGGCACACGAAGTGGGGAAGGTAGTGCTGAAGGAAGGTGAACTGATGGTGAATTTTGCAGATGCACGTCCGAAGACAAAGGAAGAAGCGCGTCTGGAAACACACAATGATTTCATCGACATCCAGATTCCATTGTCGGGGGTGGAAGTAATGGGCTATATGCCGCGTACGGATTTGCCTGAAGCTGTTTACAATGCAGAAAAAGATATTACCTTCTATGAAGGACTGGCTACTGACTACCTGACCGTAAAGCCGGGTATGTTTGCTATTTTCTTCCCGGAAGACGCACATGCACCGGGCGTAACTCCCGACGGAGTGAGAAAAGTGATTGTAAAAGTACGTGTCAAATAATTTCTAATTACTAATACTATGGACAAGGCATTGAATATCATAAAGAATGATCCGTGGCTGGAACCATATGCCGACGCTATCAACGGCCGTCATCAGCATGTGGTAGAAAAAGAAAAGGAACTGGTAGGAAAGAAGACATTGTCGGATTTTGCTACCGGACACATGTATTTCGGTTTGCACCGCACTGACAAGGGATGGACTTTCCGTGAATGGGCGCCGAATGCGACGGAAATCTACCTGGTGGGCGATTTCAACGACTGGCAGGAGAAGCCGGCTTTCCGCATGAAACGTGTGCGCAAGACGGGCAACTGGGAAATCAATCTGCCGGAAAAGGCCATGAAGCACGGCGACTTGTACAAGCTGAAAGTGTACTGGGAAGGTGGATGCGGTGAACGTATTCCGGCGTGGGCTACCCGCGTAGTGCAGGATGAACAGACCAGGATTTTCAGTGCACAGGTATGGAATCCGGAGAAACCGTATAAGTTCAAGAAAAAGACCTTTACGCCTAATGTGGCTCCGCTGATGATTTACGAATGCCACATCGGTATGGGACAGGATGCGGAAAAGGTTGGTACGTACAATGAATTCCGTGAGAATGTACTGCCGCGAATTGCGAAGGACGGATACAACTGTATTCAGATTATGGCCATTCAGGAACATCCTTATTACGGAAGTTTCGGCTATCATGTGTCCAGCTTCTTTGCTCCTTCTTCACGCTTCGGTACACCGGAAGAACTGAAACAGCTTATCGACACGGCACACCAGATGAACATTGCCGTGATTATGGATATCGTACACTCACACGCCGTGAAGAACGAGGTAGAAGGACTGGGCAACTTTGCCGGTGATCCTTGCCAGTATTTCTATCAGGGCGGACGTCGTGAACATCCGGCATGGGATTCGCTCTGCTTTGACTATGGCAAGAACGAGGTGATTCACTTCCTGTTGTCTAACTGTAAGTACTGGTTGGAAGAGTTTCATTTCGATGGTTTCCGTTTCGATGGGGTGACTTCTATGCTTTATTACAGTCACGGACTGGGTGAGGCTTTCTGCAACTATGGTGACTACTTCAACGGTCATCAGGATGACAATGCCATCTGTTACCTGACGCTGGCCAATCGGCTGATTCATGAAGTGAATCCGAAGGCCATTACCATTGCCGAGGAAGTATCGGGTATGCCGGGACTGGCTGCTCCGTTCGAAGACGGAGGTTACGGCTTCGATTACCGCATGGCCATGAACATTCCTGACTATTGGATTAAGATTATCAAGGAACGTCGCGATGAGGACTGGAAACCGTCCAGCCTGTTCTGGGAAGTGACTAACCGCCGCAAGGATGAAAAGACCATCTCTTACTGCGAAAGCCACGACCAGGCACTGGTGGGTGACAAGACCATCATCTTCCGCCTGATTGATGCCGACATGTACTGGCACTTCAAGATTGGCGACGAGAATGGAGTGGTGGAGCGAGGCATTGCCCTGCACAAGATGATTCGTCTGCTCACGGCTTCTACCATCAACGGAGGTTACCTGAACTTTATGGGTAATGAATTCGGTCATCCGGAATGGATTGACTTCCCGCGCGAAGGCAACGGATGGTCATACAAGTATGCACGCCGTCAGTGGAACCTGGTTGATAATCCGGATTTGTGCTATCATTACCTGGGCGACTTCGATGAGGCGATGGTCAAGCTGATTCGCAGTGTGAAGAACATCCAGAAATCGGATGTCATCGAGGTATGGCATAACGATGGTGACCAGATTCTGGCATACCGCCGCAAGGGTTTGGTGTTTGTGTTCAACTTCAACCCGACCCGTTCGTTTGCCGATTATGGCTTCCTCGTACCGAGAGGTGCCTACGACGTGGTTCTGAACACAGACAACAAGCAGTTTGGTGGGTTCGGCTTCTCAGACGACAGTCTCCGCCACTTCACCTGTGCCGACCCGCTTTATGCAAAAGACAAGAAAGAATGGCTGAAACTGTATGTGCCGGCCCGTTCTGCAGTTGTATTAAAACGAGTGAAAGATTGAATTGATATTGTATGAGTGATTACACAAATGCATTTTATAAGAAGACTGCACGCATCATGATTGCTGTATGCGGTCTTCTTTTTTCTCTGTTTAGTTTTGTATATCTTTATGTGTTCCAGCGCGATGTGCTGGAAGCTCTTCATTTCTCGCTGGCACATGGAAAGACTACCTTTGCTCCGATGGCCAGCGCGCTGGTCATTACGCTGATTCTGCTGTTGCTGCGCTGGGGAGTAAACAGTCTGCTTGGGCTGAAGGGAAGGGTACGTGCCCTGGCGTATGTGCCGTCCTTTCTGGTGCTTTGTGCCCTGACGGATGTAGGGCGTGGAGTGTATATCTCCGACTACCATACTCCGTGGACCTGGCTGTTGCCTTTACTGGTGTTGCTGTTTGTGGGAATCGGTTACTGGTTGCGTGGAGTTTTTCGCGTACAGCTGAATCACGAAGGAAGTCTCTGGGGACTGGTCAACAGTAATCTGGCTATCTTGTTGGGGTTGTGTCTGCTGACAGTGTGTGTGGGTAGTACCAACCGGCAGTTTCATCATGAGCTGGAGGCGGAACATTACCTGCGAGCCGGGGAGTATGACAAGGTGCTACGTGTAGGAGAAAAATCATTGGAGGCCAGCCGTACGCTGACCGCCTATCGTGCCGTGGCCTTGTCGCACTTGGGAAAGATGGGCGACAAGCTGTTTGCTTATCCGCAGTATTACCGTTCCGACGGGTTGTTCTTTGAAACGGATTCTCTGCACACGCTCCGTTATACGAACGATTCCATTTATTACCTGCTGGGAGCACGTCCTTATGAGGGAGAAGACCGCATGGTATTCCTGCGGAACATCTGCTACAAGGGAACGGGAAAATATACCTCGCTGGATTATTACCTTTCTGCCTTGCTGCTTGAAAAGAAACTGGACAGTTTCGCACAGGCCGTTCCCGATTTCTATTTGCCGGAAGATACCTTGCCGCGTTATTACCGGGAAGCTCTGACGCTGTATCATGTTCAGCGGAATGATACTGTATCTTTGCGTGCAGACAGTCTGACTTTAGATCGTTTCAAGGCTTACCAGACCTTGCAGCAGAAAGAGGGTTCTCCGCTGGAAGAACGCAACCGTATGCGTCGCGAGTTTGGCGATACCTACTGGTGGTACTATGATTATCAGGAATAAAAAACATTTGTGTAGAGATAAAAAATTAAGAGAGGCTGCCGGGGAAATGCAGCCTCTCTTATTTTTTAAAGAACAAACGCTTTTGCCCTTACAGCTGATATTTTCACAAATACCAATACTGTTCTTATCTATTACTATGAAAAACATCTTTATAACATCCGGTTCACTTGGGTTGTTCAGAGAAAAATGTAGTTTTAACACTTGTTTTGATTCTGTTTCTATCGTTTACATATTTCCTTGAAATCACAATAAGTGCACCGGTCTTCTTCTTCCGTCTGACTGAAACTCAGGTCGGGATTGAAAATCTCTTCCAGGAGTGCCTGCAGGCGGGTTCTGAACTCTTCTTCCAGCAATGAAAAGTCTTCCACGGGAGTAGTTTTGTTATACGATTCCTTGAGCTGGACGACGGGCGAGTAATCTTCTGCCGCAGCTCGGTGAATGTAGAGCAGGGCAGGAGCTACCTTCCGGTCATCATTTCGTTCACGCAGTTTCCGGCATACGATGGCGGCATACAGGAAAGTCTGGAACACGTAATTGGAACGTTTGGGGCCGGGTGTGAACAACGATTCTACGCTGGGCGGGGTGTCGGCCTTGCCTCCCGTTTTGTAGTCCACAATGCGGAGTACGTTGTCCTTGCTGTCCATGCGGTCGATAATTCCCCCCATGCGCGAGCGGATGGCTCCCTTGGGCGTCTGTATCTCTACGTCCTCCATGACCCGTTGTTCGGAGCCCACGAAGGTAAAGGGAGCGTGGCGCAGGTCGTTGCGAAGCAGTTGCTGAATGTAGCGCAGAATCACGGCGGAATTGATGAGCTGTACCCCGTTGTATTCCGGACGCTCGTCGGCAGGGAGGTGGAAGAACAGTTCCTTGAACCCGTTGTCCACGTAATTCTGTAGTTTCACTTCTTCCTGGAGCAGGGCTTCCAAGGTGTCTTTGCTGATGACTTTTCCGTGTGCCGTGAGCTCCTTGTAGATGTGTTCGGCAGCGTAGTGGAAGATGCTTCCGAATTTGGCCGAGTCGATTTCCGCACTCACCTCTTCGGGGGCTGCCAGTCCTGCTACGTACTTATAGTAAAACTTCAGCGGACAGTCCAGGTAGCAGTTCAGGGCTGACGGGGAAAGAAGGGCTTTCGGATTTACCCGCACGTCGAACACGCTCTGCATCCGTTTCATGATGTCGGGCGACTTGGGGATACAGATGGGTGAGGAAGCAATGGGCGACTGTTCTGCCTCCAGTTGTTTCCGCTGTACGGGATAGCCCCACTCAATCAGCAGCTGGAGCATGAAGCGCGACATCTCTCCCCGGTTCATGCCGTCGCTCACCGTGTTGTAGAGTAACGTAGCCTTCTCTGCCCGTTGCAGCAGGCGGTAGAAATAGTAGGCATAGACTGCAATCTTGTGGTCGATGGTTGTCATACCGAACGCCTTGCGCAGGTTATAGGGGATGAACGAAGCATCACCGCCTGCCTTAGGCAACTGGCCTTCGTTGACCGACAGCAGAATGACGTGGCGGAAATCCAGGTTACGTGTTTCCAGTACTCCCATCACCTGCATACCGATGGCCGGCTCTCCGTGGAAAGGAATGCTGGCTGTCGACATGACGCGTACCAGCAGGCGGTGGAAAGTGGCAGGTTGTACCTCCAGATCCTTGCTTTCAAGCAGGGCATGGAAGCGGTTGACCATGGTGAAGCTTTTGAACAAGGCTTCGCGATAGAGCTGGTCGAGGGCATCGCTGGTGGAAGCTGCCTGCTTGCGATACAGCTGCGCCACCTGCTTCAAGATATCGGCCAGCCGCTTGCACAACTCCAGGTTGTGGCTGCACGGTTTGAACAGCAGCGACAAGGCCTCGTCCCGTTCCAGTTCCGAGGGCAGGGGATAGAAGCGGTTCTTCTCCGTCAGTTCCTTTTCCAGCGGAGCGGCTTCTCCGGAAAGCAGTTGCGTGTACGGATGCTTCAGCACGCTGATGACTTCGGCAAACTGGTAGCGTCCGCTGCGGGAATTGTAGCCCGCAATGTGCAGTTCCAGCAACGTCTTTACGAAGCTGTAGGCCGGTGTCTGCGAGAGCGGGAAACCCATGGTGATGTTGATGTGGCGCACGTTGTCCGGCAGTGAGTGAAGTACAGGTTGCAGCATGGCCTCGTTGCAGAGCACCACGGCCGTTTCCTTTTCGTTCTCCGTCAGGTTCTCCCGAATCCATTGCGGCAGGTAACGTGCCTGTCCGTTCTCCGTAGGAGATTCGATGAAGGTAATTTTCTTCGGATGGTTCAGGTGGTCGAACAGGGAAGGCGGCAATTCCGAGGGGAAATTCTTCAGGTTGCGGCGGATAAACTCGCCTGCCTCGTGCGGATGCTTGTTCAGGTAGAAGGTATCGTAGTCCCAGTAGAACAGGGCCTTTCCTGCCTCGTGCAACTTGCTGAACAGGGTTTGTTCCACCTTATTCAGCACGTTGAATCCCACGAACACATATTTGTCGTAGGGAAACTGCTGTACGTCCATAGTCTCTGTCACCTCGCGGTAGAGCATTCCTTCGTAGGCGATGCCCTGCTCGCGGAGCAATTCCTTGTATTGCGTATAGATGTCGCCCAGCACGTCCCACAATGAGATGAAACGTCGCTTCAGTTCCGTGACCTGCTCGATGGAGAAATTACGGAAAAACTGACTTAATGCTTCCTTCTGTCCTTCCTCCAGGAAGTCATATTCGCCCGTCAGCTTGTTCAGGTCCTTCAGGTTGCTGAACAGCGCCTTGGTGTCGGCCATGTTCTTGTCAGCATCGTCAAAGTCGCTGATGAGCATCTCGCCCCAGAAGTAGAATTCGTCCAGGGTTTCCTTGCTGCCCGTTATTTCACGGAACACCTTGTAGAGATCGCACACTAATTTGATGGAATCGCCCGTCACCCATTGCGACGACTGGCGGAACAGCTCACTGATGCTCACGTAGGCCGGCGACCACACCGGGCGGTCGGATTCCTGTGCCAGGTATTCATTGAAAAAGAGGCTGGCACGTTTGTTCGGGAAAACCACAGCCACCTTCGTGAAGTCTCCGTTCATCTTCCGGTACAAATCGGCGGCCACCTGCTTCAAAAAAGTTTCCATATATTGCATTGTCGAAATATCGTTGTGAAAAAATAAACTCAGGCCGGAAGTGTCACTTCTTCCAGCTCATTGGCAAACACATACCAGAGGAATCCCCGGATGTGGGTGTAGCCCATCAGCGTGAGCAAGTCCATGTACTCCTGCACCTGCGCGCGGTAAGCCTCGTTCTTTTTTCCGAACTTGAAGTCCACCACAACCACCTGCCCGTCTTTCCGCATCACGCGGTCGGGGCGGCGTGTCTGCATCTGTCCCTCTTCGTCGGTGTAGACAATGGCACATTCGTTGTAAAGCTCCCACGTGCCGCTGAACCAGTCCTTCACGGCCGGATGCTGCAAGGCCCAGTGCGCCAGTCCCTGAATCTGCTGTTTCTGTTCCTCCGATTCGAACACCCCTTCGAAGCTCAGCCGTTCCAGTGCCGAAGGAAGGTCGTCTGCCTTTTCGATGTGGGCAAACACCTGGTGCAGCAACTGCCCTTGACGGATGTACTGTCCGCGATTGTCCTCCGTGTCGTCACCTTGAATGAAGTCGGCCGAACGGTTTGACTGCTTGAATTCGATGTGTGTCTCGATGCTTTCCATCTTCACGGGCACTCCCTCGCGGGGCGATGACAGCCGGTTGGATTTGCCTGCTTTCTTCTCATCGTGCGCCGTGCAGAGTTCCCCGTATTCGCCCACTGCATCGTCTTCCGGATTCTCTTGTGCCAGCGGCAGTTCCACCTCCTGCATGAGGGGCAGACTGTCGTACAACAGTTCTGAAACCGTTCCCTTCTGTCCCGCTTTGGCGAAAATAATCAGGTTCTTGCAGGCGCGTGTAAACGCTACGTAAAGCAGGTTCAGGTTGTCCACCCAGAGCTGTAATTTCTCTTCCAGGTAATCGTCGTGATACACCGATTCCGCCATGGCACCAGAATAGTTCACCGGTACGATGTCCAGGCGGTTGAACGGTGGAATGTCGGTTTCCTTTCCCGTACCTGCCACGCTACACCATATCAGGTGATTGTTCGTTTCGTTCTCCATCTTCCAATCGCAGAATGGCAACAGTACCGTGTGATATTCCAGTCCCTTCGACTTGTGGATGGACAAGATGCGGATGCCGTCAATCTCGCCCGAAGGGATGGTCTTCGCGTTCAGCTTCTCGTCCCAGAAACGGATGAAAGCCGTCAGCTCCGATGAGTTGTTCTGCATGTATTCTGTCACCGCATCATAGAAAGCACAGAGATACGCATCCTGCTTCTCGATAAGCTGCATGTCGAACAGCACAAACAACTTCTCCAGCAGTTCGTACAGCGGCATGAAACGGAGTTCGTTTGCCTGCAACTGGAAGGCTGCCGGCAGGTAACGGGACGGGTCGTCGAGCAGCACTGTGTTGAGGCTGATGTCCTTGTGCAATACCCCTTGCTGATAAGCCACCGCCAGCCGCGCCAATGCGATGCGGTCGTCGGGCGAAGAAAGATACCGCAGTCCGTCGATGAGCATGCTCACTGCCAGCGATGCACTCAGCCGGAACGCCTCGTCGGATACGATGCGGTAGGGGGTATGTTCGTCGAAGTAAGCGGCAATGTCGGGGATGCTCCGGTTCTTTCGCACCAGAATGGCCATCTCGTTGAGGCGGATACCCTCTGCCGTAAGGCGTTCCACTTCCTCGGCCAGCTGCTTCAAGGTCGCTTCCGTGTAAGGCCGCTCCTTGGAATCCTGCAGAAAGGTCACCTTTACGAATCCCTTCTCCTCCTTCTTGGCACAACGCTGCCGCACATCGCTGTATGCCTGTTCCAGTTGGGCGCAAGGCGTGCCCTGTTCCTCCTGATAGCGTCGGTTCAGTGTCTGGCAGGCCGCCGTGAAAAACTCGTTGTTGAAGCGGATGATGCGTGCCTCACTTCGCCAGTTCGTGTCGAGCGCACATTCCTTGATGCGGAAACTCCGGTCATTGCCCAGTCCCGCCAGAATTTTCCAGTCGCCGCTTCGCCAGCGGTAGATGCTCTGCTTGATGTCGCCCACGATGAGGCTGCCTTCCTTCTGTGCCAGACTTTCCTGCAACAGCAGATGGAAGTTCTCCCACTGCATGCGCGAGGTATCCTGAAACTCGTCAATCATCACCGTATCGATGGTGGTACCGATTTTCTCGTAGACAAACGAAGCGTCTCCCTCCCTGATTAAGCTATGTAGCAAGGCATTGGTATCCGACAGCAGAAAACGGTTGTGCGCCTGGTTCTGCAAGCGTACCTCCTCGTCAATGTGCGCCAGCAAACGCAGGTTGTTCAGGTAACGCAGCGAAAGGTCGCACGAGTTGAGCAGCAAGTTGTTCTGCGGACGACGGTTTTCCGCTTCCGCTAACAAGGGTATCAGTTCCGAAGCAGCCAGCGAACGGATTTCATCGCGGTGGGCCGACGTTTTGGTCGTCCAGTTTTCCTCGCTCTCCAGACACTTCTCCAGGGTGGCATTGCGGATGTCATCGCTCAGTTTCCCGTTGGCTAGCTTGTTGAAATAACTGCCGATGCCCCGTGAGCCGTTCTTCAGGTCGGTCGGAGTCAGTCCGTGCATTTCGAGCAAGCCCGTAAACTGTTCGCTGAATCCCTTCATGAATTCCAGCACCTCCTCACGGATACTTTTCAGCTCATCCCGGTAGGAAGGAATAAAGTTCGGGTCGGCCAGTTTCCGGCGCAGTCCTTCTCCCTTCTCGATGTAGCTCTCGTCGAAAATATTCTGTCCGAATCCCTTGATGTCCTTCGACACATCCCAGCGGCGGTCGTTCACGATACGTTCCTCGATGTACTCCAGCAGCCAGTAGAGCACCGGTGAGCGCCGGTCCAGCTTCTCAATCATGGCATCCACCGCATCGCTCAACACCTCCGTATTGTTCAGTTCGATAGACAAGTTGGCCCCTAACTCCAGTTCCCGCGCCAAGTTGCGCATCACCGACTGGAAAAACGAGTCGATGGTCTCGATGCGGAAACGGCTGTAGTCATGAATGATGTGCCGTAATGCTTCGCGTGCCGATTCCCGGATTTCCTCGACCGATTTGGTCGATGTCTTCTGAATCTCCTTCAGGTAGCCTTCCGAACCTTCGTCGGCCGTAGCGATGCCGTAAAGCTGTTCCAGGATACGCTCCTTCATTTCCGCCGTCGCCTTGTTAGTGAATGTCACAGCCAGAATCCTGCGGTAGGCATACGGGTCTTCAATCAGTTGTCTTATATAATGTACCGCCAGTGTAAAGGTCTTGCCGGAGCCGGCAGAAGCCTTGTAGACTAAAAGCTGGGGATGCTGTTCCATGTGTGATGTCGTTTTTAGGGTTTTCGTTACACAAACTTACGGAATTTTCGCGGAAAAACCGCAGGAAACGGCTGATTAGTGAGGGGAGAGCCGTGGCAGACGTATCCGGAAATCATTCTGTGATATGCAGGAAACGCCTTTAGGCTCTCTTTGTTTCCTCGTGCGGAACCGTATGTTTCCCGTCCGGAAAACGTAGGGTTCTGCACCGGAAAACCTATGGTTTGCGTGCGGAAAACATAAAAAACCGTTTGTCGGTTTGCATAAAACCGCCGAATAATTTGTGTAATTCAAAATAAAAGCCTACTTTTGCACCGCAATTAAGGATGGTTCCGTAGCTCAGCTGGATAGAGCAACGCCCTTCTAAGGCGTGGGTCCTGCGTTCGAATCGCAGCGGAATCACTGAAAGCTTTACAAATTACAAGGATGGTTCCGTAGCTCAGCTGGATAGAGCAACGCCCTTCTAAGGCGTGGGTCCTGCGTTCGAATCGCAGCGGAATCACGGAAAATAAGAGAAAATCAAGCGGTGAAAATATCGTTGGTTTTCTCTTTTTCTTTTATAAATGTTTGTAAGTTTATAAAAAATGCATATATTTGCACCCCAATAAAACTACCGACCTTGTTTTTACAGACACAAACAGAACGAGCTTAAGCTAAACTACAGAAAAAAATCACTTCGTTAGGCCGATAATAAGCGAGCCTGAATATCATTATTTAAAAGGGTAGAGAAAGAAAAGCGTTCTTCTAAAATCGAAGAATACAACTGACAAGAAGGCCAGATGCGGCCCGCAGACTGTTTTTTACAGTTCAGGGAAGTACCTGTGCAGGAATGTTACACCCATTTTTTAACAAAAGCCAAACTAGACTTTTTTTAACCGGTACCTGAGGAGGGGAATTC
>NZ_JBBKBF010000073.1:0-16843 GCF_037892625.1 Phocaeicola sp. ICN-14070
AAAAAATCCCCTCCAGAACTCATTCATAACAAATAGTTCCGGAGGGGATTAATTTTATCTATATCTTTAAGTGGTACGGATTATTTGTATTCGTCCCAGCTCTTGATAGCGATGTCGTCAATGCTCATAGAGCAGAAGGCATTGATGAATGCGCTTGCCAGACGGGCATTGGTTACCAGAGGAATGTTCAGGTCGACTGCGGCACGGCGAATCTTGTATCCGTTTTCCAACTCGGTAGGAGTGAGGTCACGCGGAATGTTTACCACCATGTCGATTTCTTTCTTGTGTAGCATTTCCAGTGCCTGAGGCTGACCTTCTTCGCTTGGCCAGTATACGCGGGTGTTTTCTACTCCGTTTTCTGCCAGGAACTTAGAAGAACCGCCGGTAGCGAAGATGTTGTAACCTTTGGCCTTGAGGGCGCGTGCTGCCTGAAGCAAATCTACTTTCTGTTTCAGTGTACCGGTAGACATCAGGACGTTCTTTTCCGGAATGCGGTAGCCTACAGACAGCATGGCTTTCAGTACGGCACATGAAGTATCGTCGCCGATACAGCCAACTTCACCTGTAGAAGCCATGTCTACACCCAGCACAGGGTCGGCCTTCTGCAAGCGGTTGAACGAGAACTGGCTGGCCTTGATACCTACGTAGTCGAGGTCGAAGAGGTTCTTTTCAGGCTTTTCTACCGGCAAGCCTAACATGACTTTGGTAGCCAGTTCGATGAAGTTAATCTTCAGTACCTTGCTGACGAACGGGAATGAACGGCTGGCACGCAGGTTACATTCAATTACCTTGATGTCGTTTTCACGAGCCAGGAACTGGATGTTGAACGGGCCAGAGATGTTCAGTTCTTTCGCAATCTGACGAGAGATGCGCTTGATGCGGCGTACGGTTTCTACGTACAGTTTCTGCGGCGGGAACTGGATGGTAGCATCGCCAGAGTGTACGCCGGCAAACTCGATGTGTTCAGAGATGGCGTAAGCTACGATTTCACCATTCTGTGCCACGGCATCCATTTCTACTTCCTTGGCGTGTTCGATGAACTGGCTTACTACTACCGGATGCTTCTTCGATACGTTAGCGGCCAGCTGCAGGAAGCGTTCCAGCTCTTCCTGGTTAGAACATACGTTCATGGCTGCACCAGAAAGCACGTATGACGGACGAACCAATACAGGGAATCCTACCTTTTCGATAAATGCGTTGATGTCTTCCATTGAAGTCAGTGCGCTCCATTCAGGCTGGTCTACGCCGATACGGTCGAGCATAGCCGAGAACTTGTCGCGGTCTTCAGCGTTATCGATGCTCTTGGCAGAAGTTCCCAGGATGTTTACCTTCTGTGCATCCAGGCGCAATGCCAGGTTGTTCGGAATCTGTCCGCCGGTAGATACGATGACTCCGTGAGGGTTTTCCAGGTCGAGGATATCCATCACACGTTCGAAAGTCAGTTCGTCGAAGTACAGACGGTCGCACATATCGTAGTCGGTCGATACGGTTTCAGGGTTGTAGTTGATCATTACTGAGCGGTAGCCTTCCTTGCGGATGGTGTTCAGTGCCTGTACGCCGCACCAGTCGAACTCTACGGATGAACCGATACGGTAAGCACCTGAACCCAGTACGACGATACTCTTGTGGTCGCCCAGATAATGTACATCGTTAGCCACGCCGCTGTAAGTCAGGTACAGGTAGTTGGTCTGTGCCGGATATTCGGCTGCCAGCGTGTCAATCTGTTTTACTACCGGCACGATGCCTACGCTCTTACGGTGGTTACGGATTTCCAGGATACCGTCTTCCATATCGCCTTCGTAGCCGATGGCACGTGCCACCTGGAAGTCAGAGAATCCCTGACGTTTTGCCTTGTAGAGCAGCTCGTTCGGAAGCTGTGAAAGCTGTGTATGGTTGTTGCCCCACTCGTGGAGTTCCTTAGAAGTCTGCATGATGTTCATCAGCTTGTCGAGGAACCACTTGTCAATCTTGGTGAGGTCGTGAATCTGGTCTACTGTGTAGCCTGCACGCATAGCCTTTGAGATGACGAAGATACGTTTGTCTGTCGGTTCGCGCAGTGCTTTGTCGATGTCTTCGATAACCAGCTCCTTGTTTTCTACGAAACCGTGCATGCCCTGACCAATCATACGAAGACCTTTCTGGATGGCTTCTTCGAAGGTACGTCCGATGGCCATGACTTCACCTACCGATTTCATGCTGGAGCCCAGTTCGCGGTCTACGCCGTGGAACTTACCCAAGTCCCAGCGAGGAATCTTACATACGCAGTAGTCCAATGCCGGTTCGAAGAAGGCAGAAGTTGTTTTAGTTACTGAGTTCTTCAGGTCGAACAGTCCGTAACCCAATCCCAGCTTAGCTGCAACGAAAGCCAAAGGATAACCTGTAGCCTTAGATGCCAGTGCAGAAGAACGGCTCAGACGGGCATTTACCTCGATTACGCGGTAGTCTTCTGATTCAGGGTCGAACGCGTACTGTACGTTACATTCACCCACGATACCGATGTGGCGGATGATACGGATGGCCAGTTCACGCAGTTTGTGGTATTCGCTGTTGGTCAGTGTCTGTGACGGAGCGATAACGATAGACTCACCGGTGTGGATACCCAGCGGGTCGAAGTTTTCCATGTTGCAGACCGTGATACAGTTGTCGAAACGGTCGCGTACTACTTCGTATTCCACTTCCTTCCAGCCTTTCAGACTCTTTTCTACCAGCACCTGCGGAGAGAAAGAGAACGCTTTTTCGGCCAGCACGTTCAGTTCTTCTTCGTTGTCGCAGAAACCTGAACCCAGACCTCCCAGTGCGTAGGCTGCACGGATGATGACCGGATAACCCAGTTCCTTCGCTGCACGGCGGGCATCTTCAATGTTTTCTACTGCCTCACTCTTGATGGTCTTCACGTTGATTTCGTCCAGCTTCTGTACGAAGAGTTCACGGTCTTCCGTATCCATGATGGCCTGTACCGGAGTACCCAGTACGCGGGTATTGTATTTCTCGAACACGCCGGCTTTGTAGAGAGCCACACCGCAGTTCAAGGCAGTCTGTCCACCGAATGACAGCAGCACGCCGTCGGGACGTTCCTTGTCGATGACCTTTTCTACGAAATACGGAGTAACAGGCAGGAAGTAGATTTTGTCTGCCACACCTTCCGAAGTCTGCACGGTGGCGATGTTCGGGTTAATCAGGATGGTTTCGATACCTTCTTCCTTCAGTGCTTTCAGGGCCTGCGAACCAGAGTAGTCGAATTCACCTGCTTCACCGATTTTCAGGGCTCCTGAACCTAACAGCAATACTTTCTTTATGTTTTCTTTCATTGTCTTCTTTGTTTTTTAGTGGATTACAGCAACTTTACAAACTCATCGAACAGGAATTCCGTGTCGGTAGGACCGCTGGCAGCTTCCGGGTGGAACTGAGCCGAGAACCAGGGGTTCTTCTTGTGGCGGATACCTTCGTTCGAACCGTCGTTCATGTTGATGAAGAGCGGTTCCCAGTCGGCTCCCAGTGTGTTGTTGTCTACGGCATAACCGTGGTTCTGCGAGGTGATGAAACACTTTTCCGTGCCTACCATGCGTACCGGCTGGTTATGGCTGCGGTGACCGTATTTCAGTTTGTAGATTTTAGCACCTCCTGCCTTTGAAAGCAGCTGGTTACCCATACAGATACCGAAGATAGGAAGTTTTTCGTTCTGCATGGCCTTGCGGATGTTCTGCACGGCTGCATCGCAGGTGTCGGGGTCGCCCGGACCGTTGGAGATGAACAGACCGTCGAACTGCAGAGAGTTGAAGTCGTAGTTCCAAGGCACGCGGATGATTTCCACGTCGCGCTTGAGCAGGCAACGGATAATGTTTGATTTCACGCCGCAGTCTACCAGTACTACTTTTTTCTTGCCTTCGCCTTCGTTGTAGCGAATCACTTCCTTGCAAGAAACCTTGTCTACGTAGTTCACACCTGCATAGGTAGCTTCGGGAATGTTGTCCGGCTCATCGTCGAACACGATTTTTCCCATCATCACTCCATGCTCGCGCAATACCTTTGTCAGTTCGCGTGTGTCGATGCCTGTGATGCCCGGAATCTGTTCGCGTTTCAGCCAGTCGCCCAGACTTTCCACAGCATTCCAGTGAGAGTATTTTTCACTGTAATCGCTTACGATAATCGCTTCGGCATGGATTTTTTCGCTCTCCATGAAAGTAGGCAGTCCGTTTGCTTCGAACGTGAAGGGAGGCACACCATAGTTACCTACCAGCGGGTAAGTCAGTGTCATCAACTGACCGGCATACGAAGGGTCGGTCAAGCTTTCGGGGTATCCGGTCATTGCCGTGTTGAAAACTACTTCACCGGCTACCGGTTTCTCATAGCCGAACGACTTGCCATGAAAGCGGCTCCCGTCGTCGAGGATCAATGTTACATTTCTCATTACCTTGTTACTAATAATCTTTATATCTTGTATTTTTTCTATTCTACTCTCGTATATACGAAAAAACGCCCGGACTTGCCGAAAAGCAGTTCCGGGTGTTTGATAAAATAGGAAATCTTAAATATTCAGGAAATAAGTGACATAAAAGAAAAAAGAAATAGCTTCCGGCATTTGTCCATTCCGCCAGAACTCCGAATGTGCGCTTATTCTTTTTACTATGTGTTATACAGTAATACATCAAACTCTTTTGTCACGTCATAATTCGGAGTGCAAAGATAATGTTTTCTGTTCAAATGAAAGGATGTTTGCCAAAAGTTTTTACAAAAATATTTCATTTTCCTCTTTTTATTTCTTTTCTCCGCTGTTTCGGGCGGCTCTTTCGCGCATGATGCTGTCCGACCATTCCTGCAGGCGCTTGTACTCTTCTTCGGTGAGCCGCATGAACGAGCCGTGCTGCGGATGTTTCACGCCCTCCATGGTGACGGGGGAGTGGAAGTTGGCGAGTTTTTCATCAGCCTGGCAGATGCGGTATCTTTTGGGCTTGGAGGAGTATTCGATGTAGGCCACGCGCCAGGTGGAATCGCCCACCAGCTGGAAGGCAGAGCAGCCCTCACATTTCTTGTTGCCTTCAAACTTCACATAGTCATTTTCATCCTTTATCTTGTATGGGCCGGTCAGTTTCGTGGCTGTGGCGGCAAAGATGCCGGGTGTACCTCCTTCTTTCTTGATGAGCATGTGGTAGAGTCCGTCGGCCGGCACATAGTTGATGTCGGCATCGATGGTAGCATATCCCCAGTCCACCAGCAGGCGGGGCTTGGTAAGACGTGTAAAGGTGGCGTCGGCATAGGAATAGAACACACGGTCGTACTGGTCTTCTGCCGGATTAAGCAGTGAATAGTATATCATGTATCCGCCCTTCGTGCCATCGGCCCATACGTACGAAGGGTCCCAGAAAATCTGCGGTGCCCATACGCGCTTGATGGTGCTGTAGTCCTTATAGACATCGGGCGACTGAGGGTCACAGAAGATGCCCGGTCCCTGGCGGAAGTCGAAGGTGGTAGAAGTCCAGTGAATCAGGTCGTCACTTTTCAGCAGGTTGATGCCGTAGTTGAACCACGAGCGGCTCTTGGCGTTGCTCATGTCGGTAGTCACCATCAGGTAGCCCTTTCCGTCGGACGTACGGCAGATAAAGGCATCGCGTGCTCCTCCCTCTATTTTTGACATTTCTTCTACATTGTATACGGGATCGCCATCAATCAGGTCGTGAAAGTGTACGCCGTCACGGCTCAGGGCGTAGGCCGTCCATTCCCCTCGTCCGCTCATGTGGCAGTACAAGTATCCGTAGTCTCCCTTTTGCAAGTTTTGTGCTCCGGCTCCCAGTGAAGCCAGTGCCAGCAGTGAAATCATCAGTTTCTTTTTCATGGTAGTGTAATGTTTCATTTTGCGGGTAAAAGTAGGAAATCGGCAGGAGGCAGACAAGGGACTATTGTACAAATTACACGTAATAATGTGTCAAATGCCCCTGTGATGTAGCGGAAACAGGTTGTACGGGCCGGAAAAATTTAGTTTTTCGGAAAAAAATCTCTTTTTTATTTGGCAGGTTTCAAGAAAAGAGTAATTTTGCAACCGTTTTCAACGAAACACGTTGCCGAAATAACTCAGTTGGTAGAGTAACTCATTCGTAATGAGTAAGTCGCGGGTTCGAGTCCCGCTTTCGGCTCCGACTATAGCCTAGACATCCAGCATTTTATAGCTTGATTTCTAGGCTTTTTTGTTTATTAATCATCAAAAAAGAAAATATGGGTTTTTTTGATATTTTCAAAAGAAAAGAGCTCGATTTGATACAAACTCTTCAGAAGGATTTGGAATGTGAAAGACAAAAGTCATGTGAATTTGAGAAGAAATGTGAAAGTTTGTCTAGATTTAGTGAGATAGCGGATTTGGACAAAGAAAAAAATAATATATTGGCTCAAATAGCGTGTGAAAAGGCTTCGTTTCAAGAAGAAAAGAAGAACTTAATATTGCAAATAGAGAATCTTAAAATTGAATCAGATGGGCTTACAGAAAGTATTAAAGAAAAGCGTAATCAGATAGTAGAACTTGATGAGAGTATCCTTCTTCAAGACTTTGGAATGTATTCTCCTATATATGATTTTGCGACTTCTGATGAGTATAAAGATAGATTGGATGCTATTAGAACAGAACAGAAGAATATGATATTAAATAAAACGGCGGCGACTTGTTCTCGAGTTTGGACTGTAGATGGTAGCACAGTACAAGGTCGAGTTATGACGAATCAAAATATAAAGCAGATTCTAAGGTGCTTTAATGATGAATGTGATATGTTGATAAGTAAGGTAAAATTCAACAATGTTACTGCATATACGGATAAAATAATAAAGTCATTTGATGCTTTGAATCGTATGAATTCAAAAAATGCTGTCTCTTTATCTACCACATACCTTAACCTTAAAATTGAAGAACTTCAACTTGCATACGAGTACGCTGTCAAAAAGCAGCAGGAAAAAGATGAACAAAGGCGCATAAGAGAACAGATGCGAGAGGAAGCTAAACTTCAAAAAGAACTTGAAGAAGCACGAAAGGATATAGAAAAAGAACAGAAGCACTATTCAAATGCATTATCTAAAATAAATGAACAACTTGAAAAATGTGATGATGTGGAGAAAGATGTTCTTCTGGAAAAGAAAGCCGAAATTGAAAGTCATCTTTCTTCATTGGATAAAGCAATGGAAGACATTGACTATAGACAGGCTAACAAAAGAGCCGGCTATGTATATATCATCTCAAATATTGGTTCATTTGGTGAGAATGTCTATAAGATAGGTATGACAAGAAGACTTGATCCGATGGAAAGAGTTGATGAGCTTGGTGATGCATCTGTACCGTTCAAATTTGATGTGCATGCTCTTATCTTTTCTGATGATGCTCCAGCTCTTGAAACAGCACTTCACCATGCTTTTGAAAACAAAAAGGTTAACATGATCAATGGAAGAAGGGAGTTCTTTAATGTTACTCTGGATGAAATTGAAGAAGTGGTAAAAGCAAACTATGATAAAACAGTTGAGTTTGTAAAGGTTCCTGAAGCTGAGCAATACAGAGAAACTCAGAAGATACTCGATCAAATAAATAGACTGCAGTCATGAAATAGTAATTTTTATTTGAAAAATAAGCCATAAAAAACTCCCTTGCGTTTGTTTGAAAACGCAAGGGAGTTTCATTTGAAACGCAAGTGCATTCGAAGTAAAAGGCACTTGCGTTTTATTGTAAATGTCAAAGCGTTTTGGAGTAATCGCAAAGACGTTTTGAAAAAGGCTTTTATGGGGCCTGAAAAGCCTACAGTTTCTGGTCCGAAATAAGCCGGGCGATGCGTGTCTTGCTCTGCGCTCCTTTGGTGAGCAGGTACACATGCTTGTAGGCATCGCGGTTCAGTTCGGTAGGCGAACCGTTGATGAGGATAATGTTCCGGTCGTTGGCAAACTTCAGGATACCGTTCACGTTGTTCGGGTGGAGCTTACCGATTTCGTCCATCATACAGTGCAGCTTGAAGTCCTTGAACTTGCGCGAAGCCCCTTCCTTGAATACGTTCAGCAACATGATGTTGATCATGGCCTTCACCAGAATGTCGGTACCTTCCGAACCCACGTTCGACAGTTTCTCCACGAAGCCCGTGTCGTTGTTGTTCTCGATGATGCGGAAACGCAGCTCGAACGAGTCGTACAGGCGGATGCTGTCGTAGCGGTAGGCGTGAATCTCCTTGATGAAGTCGCGGAGCAGGGCGATGGCCTCCTGCTTTACCAGCTGCTCGTTTTCCGACGAGAAGAGGTTGGTGCCCGGCGTGAGGTCATAGGCATGCTCGTTGTAGTACTTCTGGATGGCACGCAGACAGTTTACCACACGGTTGCTGCTTTCTTCCACCTTCATTTCGATGCACTGGATAACGCCCACGAAGTTGCACGTCTGGAATCCCTTGTTCACCTGACCGATGAGGTCCTGAATATCGTCTTCCGAAGCCGTGAGCATTGAGGTATCCATGCTGATGCGCTTGAAGATGTCGGAGTGCTCGTTGTTGATGCGGCGGACGAATTCGCTGATTTTGTTCTCTTCCACAAAGTCGTGCAGTTCCTCGGCAAAGCGGATGTACTCCCAGTCCTCGGTAAACTTGGTCTTGAACTTGAAGGTATTCTCCTCGTCGAAGTGGCCGGTAAAGAGATTCACCTCCTTGCGCAGACGGTTTTGCAGCGTCATGTACTGGCTGTCCGTGCGGCCCAGTTCGTCAATCAGTTCCAGGCAGGTGCGCGGCGTGTGGATTTCCAGCGTGACGGGGTTCTCGGGATTGAAAATATCCCGATGCGGCTTGTACCAGTCGTAGGCCGAAATCTTGCTGTACGCCTCCAGGTTGGCCTGAAGCTGTGTCACTTCCTTCTCTGCCTGCTGCAGTTCCTTGTTCAGGGCATCAATCTGCTCCTGCAAACCCGAGGTTTCCCGTCGCAGGTTGTCCTTTTCCTGGCTGAGCTGGCGTTTCTGCTCCTCCTGTTCACGCTTCCATTCCGGAATGTGGTCGATGAGGTCGCGCTTGTCCTTCTGGTACTCGATGAGCAGGGTGGCGTGCTCCTTGATGAACTGCAGTTCCCGGTCGATATCGCGCAACTGACTGCTAATCTGTTGCAGACGTTCGGTGTCGGCCCCCTGCGAGTGCAGTTCCTGCTTCATCTGGCGCTCGTATTCGGCTTTCTCCGTGGCGATGCGCTGCTGTTCTTCCTTATCCTCCAGGCGGATGCTGCCGGCCTGTGTATCCTTCTCGTGCGCGATGTCCTGCTGCACTCGGTTCCATTCCTGCTTCAGCTGGTTCAGCTTCTCGCTCTTTTCGCGGTTCAGGTTGTTCAGTTTGCCGTCAATTTCCTTCAGTTCTGCAGCGATGCGTTGCTTTTCCTCTTCCTGTTTCCGGAGTTTGGCAGTACGTTCGGCTTCCGCCTTCTTCTTCCAGTCGTCCAGGTCGAGCATATCCTTCTGGTACTGCTGTTCCAGTTTCTCCAGCTCGTATTCCTGCACAGCTATCACGTCTTTCTGTTCCTTGATGCGCGGCTGGTATTTGGCTTTCAGCTGCTCTTCCAGGGTCTCTTTCTCCTGTTGCAGACGGAGGGTTTCAGCCTGGATTTCAGCCAGTCGCTTGATGCCCTTGTCATGTTCCGCCTGATAGTCATCGATGGAGCGGATGTGGCGCTCGATGTCCTGCAGGGAGATGGAGATGCCGTAGAACGACGTACCCTCGTCTACAATCTTCGGCGAGAGGTTGGTCTGCCAGAGGATGGACTCGTCGCACAGCTTACCGATGTTCTCTTCCCATCCCTTTTTGTGCTCCTTAAGCCAGCCTTGCAGGGTGCTCTTACTGTTTTTTAGGAAGGTCTCCAGTTCGTTCATACGCGGACGGAGTTGCAAGTGCTCGGCCTGCAACTGCATCAGTGCCTCGTCTTTCTCCTTCAGTCCCTTCTGCAACTCTTCTTCCCATTTCAGGGTAAGTTCCTTGATGATGAGCTGGGCGTTGTTGATGCGGTTCTTCTTGCTCATGTGCAGACCGGTGTACGACTGGATGCGGTGTTTCAGTTCCTCCTGTTCGGCTTCGAAGAAGGTCTCCTTGCGACACAGCTGCATCTGGTAGTCGAGGGCAGTCAGTTCGTTCTGCTTGCTGCTGCGCTCCGGATGCAGTTGCTGCGAGAGCTGTTCGTATCCCTGATAAAGCGTTTCGGTAGCCGCTTCGTGCTGACGGCGAGCTTCTTCGATGCGGGCATTGAACGTGTTGTTCAGTCCCTCAAGCTGCTTGATTTTGGCCTCGTGGATGCGGTTCCACTGCTCGTCGAGGCTCTGGATGAGCGACTTGTACTTGGTAGAGATTTCCGTGTAGTGCGAAGTAAGGATGCGCTGCTCTTCCTGCAATCCCTGCTGCTTGTTCTTCCACTCCTCCTTGCGGGCCGAACGCTCCATGATTTCTTCTATCTGGCGGCGGGCATATTCCTTTTCTTTCTGCTGTGCTTTTTGTAGTTCGTTGTTCAGGATGGCCAGTGCCTCCTGCATCTTGTCGCAGCGCTGGCGCGACTGTTCCTGTAACTCCTGACGATGATTCAGGAGGGCGGTACGTGCCTTCTCGGCCTGGTGCTTCTGTTCCTCGGCCTTGGGCAACTGGCTTTCGGTAAGGCGGTAGGTGGCGGCCAGTTCGCGGCAACCCTGCACCAGGGCAGTCTGCTGACGTGACACCTGTGCCGAGAGGGAGGTGATTTCTTTGGCCTGTTTCTGCGTTTCGCGTTTCTGGAACTCTTCGATGTCGCGCAGTCGGGTTTCGAAGTTCTTCAGGTGCTCCTTGTAGGTATTCAGGTCGATGGCGGTCTCGTCTTCGTTGATGGACGAGATGATGGTCTTCTTGATGAACTCCGCATCGAGCTTTGAGTTGAGGAGCACGTTCTGTATGGTACGCGGAATGTTCTGGTACTGCTTGCTCTCCATGAGCGAGTAGCGGCTCATTTCGGGGCCTGCCCCGTTGCCGTAGAGTATGTTACGGTATTCGTCGTAGGTATAGATGATGCGCGAGTAGTCCACTCCGTACTGGTCGAGGGCGGCACGGATACGGTCGTTGCCGCTGTAGGCTGTGCGGTTCTCGTCGACAAAGAACTCCATGCGGTAGGGCGAGTCGATGAAACGGTAGCACACGCGGCCCATCGACTTGAAGCTCAGGATGCAGAACGCTCCCTGTTCGGTGGTTACCTCGTAGATGATGTAGGAGTTGGAGTAGGGGAAGTAATATTCCGTGTAGCTTTGCTTCTCTACGGGGATACCCAGCTTCTGGGTGTCGGCGTTGTAGAAAAACAGGATGGCGCGCAGCACGGTACTTTTTCCCACTCCCTGCGTGCCGATGAAGTGCACATTCCCGTCCAGGTAAATGTCGTCGGCATAGGGAATGTTGGCGCTGTTGATAAAGATGATTCTATTCAGATTTCTCATTGTCTTCCGTTTCAGTGTCGTCGTAAATTTGGATACTTTCAATCAGGCGTTCCAGGTAGTGCCAGGAACTCATCACCTTGTAGGTGTTGGTCTTCTCGTTCTCCAGTTCCAGGAATGACTCCTTGGTGAGCTGGCGAATCAGGTTGTCGAGCACGTCCTTGCGCACGTCCTTGTCGGAGAAATGCTTGCGCAGCCCGTCGAGCTTGTTTTGCAGCATCACGTTGATGTTGGCCTCCACCAGAATCTGTTCGGGCTGGAAGCGGAAACCTGCACCGAAAGTTTCGTCGTAGGTCTTGAACAGGTCGAGCACGTCAATCCAGTAGTAGGCACGCATGATTTTCTGTTCCAGTGTGGTACGCGGTTCCACGCGCGAGAAGTAAAAGTATTCGTTGCCCCGTTCCAGGGTGTAGCCGATTTGGGCGAAGTAGACCGAGAGCGCTTCAAAATGGTCATCTATCTGGTCGTACATGTCGCGCACGGCTTCGTTGCAGCTGTTCGAACTGATGAACTGTCCCTTCTGGAGACAGTCGAACAAGGCCGCAGTATTGTCAGGTATATGTATGTTCAGTTCCATAAGTCAAATGTATAGGGATGAATGGGTTACGAGTTAGCCGGATACACCTTGGCATATTCGTACTGGTGATACAGGCCAAATTCCTCGCTGATGCGGAGACGGTTTTCGTAGAGCGACACCATCTGGCAGAACAAGGTGGTGCGTTCCTGCTCGTCCACTTCGCGGGCGAAAGTGTAGTGCATCAGGTAGTGGAAGAGGTCTTCTTCCGGAGCCGACGCATCGTTCCAGCGGGCCTGTGCCTGCGCCTGGATGTAGTCGCTCAGGGTTTCTTCCAGGTCGATGACCTCCTGGTACATGGCCTGCGATTCCATGTCCTCCTCGCTGAAGGCACCCGCCTCGTTGCTGCGGATAATCTCGCGGTACTGCAGGTTGCGCAGCACTTTCAGGATGACCGGACGTGCCTCGTCGGTACTCAGGTAGGGCAGTGACAGCTTGAACGAAGACGGCACGCTGCCTTCCACCAGTACGGAATGTTCCCTTTCGAGCACTTCCGAAAGGTTGCTTCGCGAACGCAGTTCAAACTGGTCTTGCAGGTACTTCACCTTCCGGATTTTCTCTACAAGAATCACCTGGCTCTTAATTTGGTTCAGGTAGTTGATGATGTCTTGCTGGGCGCGGATGAGGCTGTGGGCCGAGAGCTGGAGTTCGCTACGCAGTTCCAGCAGGATGCGGTTCAGTTCCTCGTCGGTAGCCTGCTGGAAAAACCGCCGTTCCTCGTGCAGGATGAGGTTTTCGGTGGTATCAATCAGCTGCTGGATGTGAATCCGCTTCTTGTCCAGGTTTTCCAGTTTGGCAATCTTTATCTGGTAAGTCGGTTCATGCTTGAACGCATTGTCGATGCTGCTCTGCAGGTTCATGATGTTGCGGATGGTGGTACGCGCAATCTTCTGGAAGGTAATCTTGATGTTGCGCACATAGCTCTCCTTGCGCGAGGCAATCTGTTCCTTCTCGTAGTAGTCCATCAGTTCGTGCAGGAAGGCAATGTTCTCGTCGATGATGGCCGTGTTGATTTCCTCGTTCGCTTCGAGGAGCAGTTCGAAAAAGTCGAGGAAGCGGGCATCCAGTTCCACGAAGTTGCCGTTCTGGCGGATGACTTCTTTCTCTATGAGCAGTTTCAACCGGTTTTCATCGTCCTTGAGCAGTGCCAGTGCGTCGGAATAGCGGAAACTCAGCGTCTTTCGTTTCTCGAACATTTCCGTGAGCAGTCCCCTGGCCGCCGCAATGGTATTGATAATTTCGTGAATCGATCGGAATATATACATAGTCTAGTTGAAAATTCGGGCAAAGTTATAATTTGCCCGCCAATTTTCCTAATGTTCCGAAGCGATTTTCCCCCTTTCATGGGGCAGGAGTTAACTCTTCGCTCACAGCAGCAAACACGGGGCGGAGCTGCTGGCTTTCGGTTTCGAAGCCGTACCAGTAGCAGCGGCCTTCTTCGGGAGCAGGAAGCTTGCACAGGCGGAGGTCGTCGCGGTACGTACCCGTGCACACCGTCCACGCTTCGGGCGGAGTGACGTGCTTTGTGCGTACCCGTTCGGCTGGCTCCTTCTTGAGTGACATGCCGGCTTCAATCCAGGCCCGGCTCATGGCGGTCAGGAAAAGAGGATAGTGCTCCTTGCAGAAATGGTAGAGCAGGATACCCCGTCGTTCCAGTCCCATGGGCTGGTCGATGACCCCGATTTGAATCAAGTGGTCCAGGAAGCGTGTTAGGAAGTCGGGCTCTTCCACAATCAGACGGCGGGTGATTTCCTGCCAGGCCGGTGCGTTGTAGAATCCGTCGAGCAGACGTGATAGCTGGCGGGCTGTCTGTAACTCGTCGGGGGTGATTTCACGAGTCTGGAGCACCTCGTAAGGGGGAAGGGGAGAGTAGCAGATGCCCAGTTCCTCGGCCCGGCGCCGCATCTCCGTGCCCGGCAGAAGCTTCAGGGATTCTAACTGGATTTCTCCCGCACGGTATTCGGCCAGCGTGCGTACATCGTCGAAAATCTGTGAAAGGTGATACAGCGGCAGTCCTGCAATCAAGTCGGCGTGCGTTTCCATGTTGTCCAGTGCGCAGAGGTAACGCAGTCCCTCCAGTGCATCGGCCAGTTTGCCGGCTCTCCGGCTGACGGTAAGCACTTCTTCGTGCAGGCTCTGGATGCCTGCTTCCAGGTGAAGCAGTCCCTTAGGCATGGAAGCAAGTTCCTGTTTCAGTTCCTCCGAAAGCAAGGCCGGATGAATTTCCAGGTGGAAACGCATGTCGGGGAACTCGCGGAAGAGGTCGAACAGGGCTTTGGCCCGGTGGCTCTGGTAGTTGAATGTACGGTCGAGCACCCGGATGTTACGGATACCTTTCTCGTGAATCAGTCGGACACGTTCGCGGATTGCCTCGACGGAAAGCGTACGGACCGGCTTTTCTCCTCCGCTTACGCAGAATGCGCAGGTGTTGAAACAGCCGCGGGTAGTTTCCAGTTGCACGAACGGCTTGCTCCAGTTGAAGAACGGACTTTGTTCGGGATTCACCAGCTTATCGAAAGCCATTACACGCGAAAGTCCGTTGTCATGATATTGTCCTTCCGCATCCAGGAAGCAGAGTCCCGTGATGCGGGTCCATTCCTTCGGCTGCTGCCAGCAGGCGAGCCATTGCGGGAAAGTCTCTTCACCTTCTCCACGGAACACGCAGTCTACAAAGCGGTTGGTGCGCAGGAAGTCTTCGTTGTGTCCCAGGAACTCCGGACCGCCCAGTGCCACCACGCAACGGGGCAGCATGGCTTTTACCCGACTGATGACGTGCATGAGCACTTCGTGGTTGAACAGCCAGCAGGTAGCTGCCAGAATATCCGGTGCCTGACGTACGACTTCTCCGGCTGTCATGCCCGGATTTTCGTTGATAGTAGCCGACACCACTCCCCATTCCAGGGACGGGTCGTGCATGACTTGTGCGTGCAAGGCCGGAAGGGCCAGCGAGGCGTGAGCGTACGAGCTGTTCAGGTCGAGCCAGAGAATTTTCATGGGTAAACGGGAATCAAGTGATGAATGAATAGGACAAAGTAAAAGGATTTGCAAGCCGATGGGAAACCGGACTGCAAATCCTTTATGGTGACGGGACTCTTCCTTTACGGAAAATGCCCGGAACTATTTTTTAGATTACGTACTGTGAACTGATAGATTCGTTCGACATCACGCGGCGGATAGTTTCAGCAAACATGTCGGCGATAGACAACTGTTTTACCTTAGCGCAGCGCTGTGAGTAAGGAATACTGTCAGTGAATACCATTTCTTCCAACTGAGAGTTCTGTACACGTTCAGAAGCCGGTCCAGACATTACACAGTGAGAAGCGATAGCGCGTACAGAGCGTGCACCTGCTTCCTTCATGATGTCGGCAGCCTTGGTAATGGTACCAGCTGTATCTACCATGTCGTCAATCAGAATTACGTTCTTGTCTTTTACGTCACCGATAATCTGCATGGAAGCTACCACGTTTGCTTTTTCGCGTGTCTTGTGGCACAATACCAAAGGCACATCCAGGTATTTAGCGTATGTGCTGGCACGTTTTGAACCACCCACGTCAGGAGTAGCGATTACCAGGTTCTCCAGGTTCAGTGACTGAATGTAAGGAGCAAAGATGGTAGACGCATACAAGTGGTCAACCGGAATATCAAAGAATCCCTGAATCTGGTCAGCGTGAAGGTCCATGGTAATCAGACGGTCGATACCTGCTACGCTCAGCAAGTCGGCTACCAGTTTCGCACCGATAGACACACGCGGTTTGTCCTTGCGGTCCTGGCGAGCCCATCCGAAGTAAGGAACTACGGCAATGATACTCTTGGCTGATGCACGCTTGGCAGCGTCAATCATCAGGAGGAGTTCCATCAGGTTGTCTGAGTTAGGGAAAGTGGACTGTACCAGGAATACATGCTGTCCACGGATTGATTCTTCATAGGAAACTGTAAATTCGCCGTCTGCGAAATGAGTAATGTTCATGTTACCAAGTTCACAGCCCAGGCTGTTACAGATTTTTTCTGCAAGGTATCTCGAGTTTGTTCCAGAGAATACCTTAAAAGGTGATGTTGCGCTCATTGTAAAATATAGATAATATTGCCTTATTTTCTGCAAAAGTACGCCATTTCTTTAAGCCGGACAAACGTTTCCGGCAGAATTTTAGCGAATGACTCAGTCGGCCAGTCGCTTCAATTTTCTGAAATGAGCGATAAGTTCTTGATAATTGTAGTCTGAAGCGGGGTCAAACTTGTTCCACAGTCCTCCTAAGATAGCGCCCCCCCCGAAACCGAAATCCTTTACCTGAAGCAGGTTGTTCTCGTCTACACCTCCCAGGGCAATGACCCGTTTGTCGATAATGCCTTTCTCGGCAGCTTCACGAATGGATTCCGATGTGAAGGCCGATGCATAGCCTTCCTTGGAGATGCTGTCGAATATCGGGCTGAGGAATACGTAGTCGCACATTTTCTTGTCGGCCATCACCTCGTCAAAGGTATGGCAGGATGCACTCACGTGTCCGGTATAATTGTCCGGAATGAGCGGATTACGATGGCTCAGGTGGATGCCCTTGAGCTTGTATTCTTCTTTTAAATAAAAATGGTCGTGTACGACAATACGCTTGTGGTATTTTTCGGGAATGAGGGTTAGCAGACGCTCCGCATAAACCGGAGCCGTGTCGGGTTTACGCAGATGGAGAATGTCCAGTCCCTCGTCGAACAGAGTAGTAATGATCTTGTCTTCCTCTACAAAATAAGTAGGGGTTGTTATCAATATTAACTTCATGCGGTTACACAAATTGTGGCGCAAAGTTAGTAACGTTTTTGTAATACTCCTAATGCCTGTGAATATTTATTTTTGAGGGGACTGAAGC
>NZ_JBBKBF010000074.1:0-16360 GCF_037892625.1 Phocaeicola sp. ICN-14070
AACAGGCTTGGCATTGATATAGCCCGTGTGGACGAAATGCTTAACCACAGTGACCCGAAAATGGCCCTTGCGAGGGTTTATATAGAAAAAGATTTTCGGCCGCTCTGGGACGCTAACAGAAGGCTTCTGGATTTGTTCGACTGGAGCTTCTATACAAAAGAAAAGCCGGAGGAGTAACCTTCGGCTTAATTTATTCCTATATTTTCCAGCACTTCATCAATGAACATCGAGCGGTAGTGCGGGCAGTCAAGCACTCCTTTCCGTTTCGCTTCCCGATACACCTTTGAGAACAGCTTGGCTTTTTCTTGGACTGTTACTGGTATCTCCTCAATGGGTGTGGTCAGGAACCGACATCCCCATCCTTTGCAGGTCGGGGAGAGCTGACAGTAAGTTGATGTTGTGTACGTGTCTGCACATGAAGTAATATCAGTATTCATAGAAACGTATGTTCTTAATCTTTTCTTTTCTGATAGAGTCTCCGTATATTCTATATATAGAATTCAACTGATATGATTGCTAATACAATACAAATAAATAATTATGCAGTATATGTTATTTTTTGAATTTTTCCTCCAAATACATATCTCTAAGAGGGAGGCTTAATATGTAGCATATATCTCCAAGAGTTATGTCATAAGATTTATTTTCTCCATTTTCACCTGTGATAGTTATGGATGGAGCGTTATAAACAAAATCTTTAATTCCATTGAATATATCATTATCTGTAAAACCGGAGCATGCAAAATTGGCTGCGTTTTCTACGTCCAGTTCTGTTTTAGGATTCATGCTTTCTATTTTCGAAAAGAAGAAAGACTTGTGTTCGTTCAGGAATTCCATTCCGTGTATTTGGCTAAATATCTTTTCTCCTAATTCGTTTAATCTTCTTGGACTTTTTTTCATACTAAATACGTTTGCTGAATTTGGGAATTTTTGTATCAAGACGGCTTTGATTGCTGTAATGTCTTCTTTTATGCTATCAAAGTCTTGTTTCATTTGTTTGATGTCAGAAGACAATTCGTCAATCTTATTGTTTTTGTTTTGACAATCTGCATGTTTGGTTTTATCTTCCAGCACCTTGAACCGCGTGTAGTAAAATTTCATTACGACAAACATTATCGCAATGATTATTACAGTCCAAAGCGGCATCAGTTCTATCAGTTTTTCTATAATCTTATCCATTCTTTACAAATATAGCATTTTTTACTATGTAATTAAAAAACTACATAGAAGTACAGGTAGTTACTACTAAATGAATTGGTAACTACCTATAAGTCAATTAAAGGGTTATTCTTTGGTTTCGTACATGTCTATAGCCTTGAAATAATCTTCAGTATATTGGAATAAATCATCAAGGCTTTCAATAGCATGTTTTACATCTTTCTTGTTTTCGTCAATAGTTGCAACATATTTCGTTACTGTGTTAAAGTACATACGGCAGATTGGTTTGCGGTTATTGTCATCAAGCAACACACTAAAGTAAGTTTGTGCATCACGGTATGCTATTCTTGACACATCTACTTTCTGACGACAAATAGCTTGTATGATACGATATGCGTCAAGTTCTTCTTCTGTCGTAACAATTTTTGAATCTGGTTGTGCTTCTACTGGGGGTTCTGTTTTTGTTTCTTCAACCTTAGTTTGTTGGGCTTCTGGTTTTGCATCACTGACAGTTAGTGCTCCTTTTAAACGTTCATTGATAATATCATTGATGTGTGATGATATGGCACGTTTTACCAATGGGGTAAACTGGTCTACGACATTCTGCAGCATACGACCATCATATACTTTGGTTGCGAACATTTTTACGAAATCTGCACTTGGGTTTGAAAACTCGTTTTGTATAATAGTTTTGAGTTCTCCCATGTACTTTAATTCACTTGCAGAACTGAGTATATTTTCAACGTCAAAATATGATTTATGGAATTTCTTGAGTTCTTCGATTTGGTTATCGCGGAGATCTGTAATATCAACTTCCAGGAATGGTTTATCATCCATGATATTAGGTTCCTTGAGGTCTGTATAGAAGCGGTAGATGATTCCGTTTGTTAGCAGTCCAAATTTAGCTTTAGATACATTAAAGTATCGAAGTAGCTGATTGTCGTGTATGTTAAGGTCTTGTTTCCAATGCTTGCACTCAATTAAAAGGATTGGCTGCTCATCTTTCATGATGGCATAGTCAATCTTTTCTCCTTTTTTCGTGCCGATGTCACAAGTCATTTCAGGAATGACTTCAAGAGGGTTAAATACATCGTATCCTAGTGCATTTATAAAAGGCATAATAAATGCGTTTTTAGTAGCTTCTTCTGTCTGAATGTTTTCTTTCAGCTTTTCAACTCTGTCGGCAAGCTGTTTGATTGCGTCTTTAAAGTCCATAGTTTATATTATTTAGCAGATAAACACATTAATACTCTATACATACCGTATACTTCTGAAAGAGGTACATCAAAATCTGAGAATTTAGGGTCTGGATTGATAGAGTGGCATTTTATGTATCCTTCCTTCTCTCTACATTCGTGTACCTCCTTTACTATAACACCGTTGGGTGTATCGAGTACATAAGTTTTACCCCAATCAATGAAAATATTGGGATTTATCTTTTTTATAAGAATGCGCGAGCCTGATGGATATTCGGGTGACATGCTATCTCCATATACCGTAATTGCAAAATCTACATTTTCTATTGGAGATATTATAGTTTCACAATCATTCAAGAAAACACTAGGAGAAGCAAATCCAGTTAATGAACCTCCCATAGCTGACATCGGAAGTAGATAGGTGATGTATTCTGATTTTATATTGACTTTTTTCCCAGTATCTCTTTTGTGTATTGTAATATCATTTCCTGTAGGATATTCACCAATAAGCATTTCTCCTTCTCCTGTAAGCAACCAATTTTTGTTTAAGTCACCAAAAAAGTTAGATATTTTATCTATTGTTGAACGTCTGGTATTATCTCCCATTTTAGATACTGCACCATTGCTTAAGCCAACTGTTTTTTCAAATGACTGTACGGTTAATCCTTTGTATTCGATAAAGTAGAAGAGTCGTTCTTTCAATCCAGCCATAATAGAGTTAATTAGAGTTAATATCTAAATATAATTAGATTTATTGTTTGATAAATTAGATATTAAATCTATCTTTGCAACATCAAACAATAAACAATAAACAAAGGAAACGAAAAAACGGGAAACCGCCAAATAAAAGTGATAACTAAAAAGAGGTAACGCCATGAGAATATATGATTTGAAACAGATAATGAAGGATGCTTGGAGAACATATAAATATGTTGCTAAGAAGAAAGGAAAGACTTTCGGTGAAGTTCTGAAATCAACATGGAAAATGGCAAAACTCCAGGTGTCAATGAAGAAAGCCATGGATTCAAAAAGCCAGCCTTTGTCAGGATTGAAGTCAGCCTGCAAGGCGGTCAGCTACGACTGGTCAGGTGTAACGGAAGCGGCCGTTTATCCGGACAACCACAGAGGTTACCTTGGTTCGAAATATTGCGGAGATTAATCAGGATAACGCAATCCCTATCCGGCCATAGAGCCTACCCTTTGATGCGGAGGTAGGGAACATGAAGGATTGACTGCCCTAAGCAGTCCGTTCCAGAAAGCGATACTGGCGCATACCCTCATTACCAGCATAGAGGACGCGAGGATTCAAGGGTCGAAGCAAGCAGCCGCAAGGTCGATGCAAGCAGCCTGGCTAAATAATGGCAAATGTCCCGAACGGTCATGCAGTGAAGAATAGTAGCTGATAACTCCGGTGGGAAGAGCAGAGAGAGCTTATCGGGGCACGAATCAAATAATAATCACATGAAAATACTACTTGCTTTATGTGCATTGTCCGTATTGGTGATGCACTTCAATCAGGATTTGAATCCGGTCTACTGGATTGGATTTTCAGGGTTTGTAATAACTGGCTTCTGGGCCGCTTATAAAATGGACAAGGATGGAAGAGCTTCAAAAGGTAATAAAGAGCATCTGCGATGATTTTGCAGACATCAACGCCATTCTGGCGGCACGCTCAAGGGAACTGGACAGACGGGAGCTGTTCGATAAGGAGATAGATACGGAAATCAATAATTTAAAACAGAATAGACATGAAAACAAATGAGGAATTACAGGGTATGACGCATGATGAACTCGTGGCATACACACAGAATCTGCAACGCGAATCCGAAGAATACAGAAAATCAATGCTGTATTACATGGAAGAAGAGAAAAAGATTGAATCGAAGTTTGAGAGTTTCAAGAACATGGTCAAATCGTTAGTTGTCTTAGTCGATTAGTTTTTATGGGTTATAGAAAATAGGTAGATGCCGGGCTATGAAGTTCGGCATTTTTGGTATCGTGGCGGAATTGGTAGACGCTATAAGTCGGATGGGTAGAGAGACAGAGCACAGTGTTATTCTACACCTAAAAGGAAGGGAGTTTCTCATGCAGGTTCGAATCCTGCCGGTACCACTAATTTAATATAATTTATATGGAAAAGATTTTTGATAAGGATTTTAGGAATGAATTATTTCGCTGCTTGAAAGAGTCAGGAATGAAAGACAAAGAAGTAAGTGGAATAATTAACAAACGCTACAAAGAGGCATTGAAGAAAGCTGTTATTGAACGATTAAATGCTGTGGCAAAAGCCATCAAAGAAGACAATCTTGAAGGGATAATCCCACTCATAGGTGATAGTCCTTCAGGCGATGGATATGGCTGTGATAACAGATACATCTCTTTTGACGATATTACTGATTGCGAAGATATTGGAGACGTTATAGATGTTTTGGGGATTGGGGTATGAATGAAATACTGACAGGAAAGATTTGCCCCTATTGTGGCAAGCCTACCGAATATGTGGACAGTTCCATAATCTACGGACGCTCATACGGTATGATTTACCTCTGCCAAGATTGCCGGGCTTATGTCGGTGTGCATAAAGGAACAGACCAAGCGTTAGGGCGTTTGGCTAATGCAGAGCTAAGGGAAGCCAAGAAAGAAGCTCACTTCTATTTTGACCAAATAGCCAAGACCAATCTTATCAATAAGATTTGGAAGAAGCATATCCCTAATAGCTCTAACAGAAGCAAGGCTTACCTATGGTTATCCAATCAGTTAAATATACCACGTGAAATTTGTCACATAGGTATGTTCGATGTAGATGATTGCAAACGTGTGATTATGCTATGCAGGCCGATAGTAAATAAACAAATGGCAGATAGTTCAGGCGGTAGAACACCATGTAAGGGTTAGCATGGAAGTCACGGGTTCAAGTCCCGTTCTGCCAGCAAACATTAAAAAGTAAGCGATATGGTAAAAGTAACAGAAAACTGGGCGCAGACCTTACGGGGAATGAAGGTCGGTGAAATAGTGATATTCCCGGTCGCTTCAATCTCATCAATCAACACGACAATCTGTAGACTCCGTCTGGAAATGTGTGTTGAAGGTGCAGACTGGAAACGTGTGGGGGTGATAGACAAAAAGAACGGAGAGTTCAAAATCAAGCGTGTATCATGAATGCTCTGTCGGAACGTGAGCACTTGGTTGCAGAGCAGTATTGCAAGGGGCTTGCGGATAAGGAGGTGGCCGACAGTCTTGGCCGCTCTACATGGACAATCAAGGCACAGAAGCGCGACATATACCGGAAGCTGGGTATCAGCAAGGATACGGAGCTGGTTCTGTATATGTTCTGCGAAAAGCTGAAAATCAACTTCGACCTGAAGGAGATTCGTAAACATGGGCTGGAAATGTTCTTCTCATTCCTTTTTATCCTCATGGCGGTAACAGATTACCATGTGGACATGAGAAGATGCCGGATGCAGACAAGAGCAAGAGTAACTAGAGTAGTAAGGAGGAGAGCAGATGGAGATTGACGCATGGCAGTTGAAGGTGATTATCCGTGAGACCGCAAAGGAAGCGGTGGAGGAATACATCAGACGCAGCAACCCGACTTCTGACGAGATAACCTATTCCAAGGCGTGCCGCAGGTACGGTGAAGGATGGTTGGACCATCAGATAGCCATTGGTGCTGCAAAATGGATACGGAAGGGAGTGTATCAGAATTCCCCGAAAATATTTTCCATAAAGCAGTTGGACGATTTGAAGTATGGCCCTTCAAGTCAGCTTAGAGCTGCAATGGGATGAAAGCACGTCCGGAGAGGTCTGGCCGCCTTTCAGGACAAAAGATATATCAGTTTATTAACCACTTAAATTTTTTGATTATGGGACTTATTAAGAAACCAAATGAATTGCAGGTAAAGAAAACCTTGTCAGCACTTATTTACGGACAGCCAGGTATGGGAAAGACCACACTGGCCTTGTCGGCACCGCATCCGCTTCTTCTGGACTTTGACGGTGGCGTACACCGTGTGAACGCTGCCCACCGTGTGGATACGGTACAGATAACGAAATGGGAAGAAGTGGATGAAGTGATGCAGTCTCCTGAGATTGCCGACTATGCTACGTTCGTGATTGATACCGCCGGAAAGATGCTTTCCTTCATGGACAAGTATATCATGCAGAACAATCCGAAGATGCGCAAGGCGGATGGTACTCTTTCCCTGCAGGGCTATGGAGTAAGAAAGAACATGTTCATCAACTTTGTAAATCAGGTATCCCTTATGGGCAAATCGGTGATATTTGTTGCGCATGAACGTGAGGAAAAGAACGGTGAGGAAAAGCAGATACGTCCGGAAATCGGTGGTTCATCTGCCGGTGACCTGATTAAGGAGCTGGATTTGGTCGGTTACATGGAAGCTATCGGAAAGAAGCGTACCATTTCCTTCAATCCTTGCGAGAAGTTCTACGGAAAGAACACCTGCAATCTTCCTGAACGCATGGAGATTCCAATCATTATCAATGACAAGGGTGATGTGACCGGAGAGAACAATTTCATGACGAATATCATCAATACCTATTCGAAATATCAGGAGAAACAGACAGAACTTTCTTCCGAATATGAAGACCTGATGGAAGTAATCAAGGCGCAGGTGGAACTTGTGAATGACGTGGAGTCGGCCAACAGCGTGGCAAAATCACTTGCAGGTATGCAGCACATTTTTGACAGCAAGCTGCAGGCTGGACAGCTTCTTAACAAACGATGCAAGGAACTGGGTTTGAAGTTTGACAAAATCAAGAAGGAATATGCAGCAGCCTAAGTACAGAATGTATCCGTCACTCTTGGATAAGTTCGAAGCTTATCTGAGGGCGGATGAAGAGGTGGAGAGCTTCTTCAACATAGACAATGAAACCGGAGAGTACAAACGCTCTCCGGAAGAAGTTGAAGCGGAACTGAAACAGTCCCTGATTGACGCGATCAACCGTGTACCATTTGCCAGCGAAGCAGCCGACAAGGGTACGGCCTTCAATGCGCTTGTGGACATGGCAATCCATAATGAGCCGCACGTTCCCAGTGAGCGTGCTCCGTATTCCATTATCGGAGACAGGGAAACGAATACCGTTCAGGTGACTTTCCCGGCTACGGAGCTGGCACCCATGCGGAACTTCCTCTTTGACCGCGCCTGGGTTATTGAGCAGGCCAAGTATTTCGATGGGGCGGTAAGCCAGTTGTATGTCTCTGCAATCCTGCCCACACGATACGGTGATGTGGAGCTTTACGGATTCATCGACGAGCTCAAGCGTGATGTGGTATATGACATCAAGACGACAAGCTCGTACAGCTTCGGAAAGTATGAGCACGGCTGGCAGCGGCATGTGTATCCTTACTGCCTGATAGCTTCAGGAGAGATGGAAAGCGTAAGCGCATTTGAGTATACGGCCTTTGCATTGAAAGGCGGTACCAGCCGCACTCCGCTCATTTCTGGGACACGTTATCCGGAATACTATACCTACAATCACAAGCAGAGCGTAAAGTTGCTCACAGCCCATGTAGAGCGTTTTATTGAGTTTCTGGAAGCTAACAAAGAATTAATCACTGATAAAAAGATTTTTGGACAATGAGTCAGACAGCTATTCTGGTGAAGGAAAAGGGAGTGGTGAGGATTGACAAGCCTTTCGACTTCATGTGCAGCCAGCTTCGGAACGGACGTTACAAGGTCGTCATCGAGCGCTATACGGAGCCACGGACTATCAGTCAGAATGCCTTGATGTGGCTTTGGTTTACGTGCATCGAGCAGGAGACCGGAACGGACAAGCAGGACGTACATGACTACTACTGCAGCCTTTTCCTTCGCCGGACGGCTGTAATAAACGGAAAGGAGACGGTTGTTGCCGGAAGCACGTCACGTCTGAACACTTTGCAGATGACGGACTTTCTTAATAAAGTGAAGGCGGATGCGGCGGCTGAGCTGGGAATATCGCTTCCTCTTCCGGATGACTTGTACTATCAGGAGTTTATTAACGAATATAAATACAGGAGATGACATGGATATAACAAAAGCAAAAGTGACGAAGGATAATACCCTCGTTGCAACCTATATGGATGAAACGGGTACGGTGACGGTAGAGGGAAAGAACCTCGTGACCAATGACCTGATAAACGCTTTCAAGGCTCTGGTTCCCCACATGGCTTTCCTCTGTGAACAGAAGGAAGCGGACGGTAAGGAGTTCCTGGAAGATATGCCGGAGAATATTGACAGCATCCTTGAGGTGACCGGATATACGGTGGGAGGTGACGGTGACAGCAGGGGAGTCACACTGACCGGAAAGCGGTTCCTGAAAAGCAACAAGGTGCTGAACCTGAACGCACCGTTCACCAAGTTTACAGACGAAAATGAGGACTATGCATTTCAGTTTGAGCTGGAGCAGGCCATAGAATCATGCAGCTATGAAGTGAACGAGTATATCTTCAACAAAAAATGGAAGGTGGTACAGCAGGAACTTCCGTTCGAAGAGCAGGCTGCTGCAGATGTTCAGGCTGATGTGATACCGGAAGCACAGACGGCAGCTCCGTCAAGTCCGGACATTGAAGCCTTTCAGAAGATAATTGATAACTCGAAAGTGACGATAGAGGTGAACGGGAAGAAAATCAAGCCCAGAAGTTCCGGCCGTCACAAGACCACACAGTTAGCATCATAATATTATGTTGTACCCATTTTGTGTAACGCAAACCCCGAATTGCTATAAGATAGCATTTCCCTATCATCCCACACTTAAAGACCTGGTACACCGTATCCCGAGTGTGGCCAGGAATCCAAAAGCTGCCTACATACCTGATGAACGCGCATGGAAGGTTTCGCTTGAAGATAAATGGTATGTGGATAAGATGGGAGAGTGGGCAGTATCGGCAAGGATATGCAGCCGCGTACAGCGTTCGGTATCTTCCAGGGCTGTAACGGATTACACCATTCCTGATTTGCCGAAGCTGACAGTTCCCCACGGGCTTCTTCTGGAGCCTTACGAATACCAGAAGGAAGGTATCGCCTATGCCTTGCAGCATAAGCGGTGTATCTTCGGGGACCAGCCGGGACTGGGAAAGACGTTGCAGGCAATAGGCACGGTTACGATAGCAAAGGCGTATCCGTGCCTTGTTGTTTGTCCGGCCGCCTTGAAGATAAACTGGCAGCGTGAATTCAAGAAGTTTGCCGGAAAGCAGGCGATCATCCTTGATGACAAGAACAAGTCAAGCTGGCAACGCTTCTACGAACAGAAGAAGGCGGACGGTACGGCCTTGTGCGACATCTTTATAACCAACTACGAGAGCCTGAAAAAGTTCTTCGTGCAGGGAATAAAGGAGGATGCACGCTTTACCATGCGTTCCATCACGTTCGACCCGCGTATCTCACTTTTCAAGTCGGTAGTGATAGATGAGAGCCACAAGTGCAAGTCCAGCAAGACACAGCAGAGCAAGTTCCTGGAAGGAATATGCAAGGGTAAGGAGTACGTGCTGGAGCTTACGGGGACTCCGGTAGTGAACAACAATACCGACCTTATCCAGCAGTTGAAGATAATGGGACGTCTGGAGGACTTCGGAGGATATAAAAACTTCTGTGAAAAGTTTTGTGCCGGGCCTAAGCAGAGTTCCAATGTGAAGGAGTTGAACTGGAGACTGTCAACCACCTGCTTTTTCCGAAGGGAGAAGGCCAAGGTACTCACGCAGCTTCCGGACAAGTCACGGCAGTATATCGAAGTGGATATCACCAACCGTAAGGAGTACGACAAGGCGGAAGCCGATTTGATTCAGTATCTGCGTACATACAAGAATGCGGATGATGAAAAGATACAGAAGGCTCTGATAGGTGAGGTAATGGTGAAGATGGGCATCCTGAAATCCATATCCGCAAGGGGCAAGATTAAGGTGTTCTCCGAGTTTATCCATGACGTGATAGACGGTGGAGAAAAACTGATAGTCTTTGCCTACCTCAAGGAGGTTGTGATGGAACTGAAAAACCATTTCCCCGATGCGGTGACCGTGACGGGTGATGATAATGCAGTTCAGAAACAGAATGCTGTAGACCGTTTTCAGAATGACCCGGAATGCAGGCTGATAATCCTTAACTACAAGTCGGGAGGTACGGGATTGACGCTTACCGCTTCTAGCCGTGTGGCGTTTATCGAGTTTCCCTGGACGTTCTCAGACTGCGAGCAGGCAGAGGACAGGGCGCACCGTAACGGCCAGAAGAATAACGTGAACTGCTACTACTATTTAGGGAAAGATACGATTGACCGCTATATGTATGACGTGATCCAGACCAAAAAGAACATTGCCAACGGTGTGACCGGAACGGATGATGTGGTGAAGGAAAGCGTGGTGGATATGGCCATGAACTTATTCAGTCAGAAGTTATGAAAACTATATTGCAATCATTGAAAGAAAATGTGGAGGGTGGAAATATTACTCTCAGAGAAGCCGCTATCAGGTTACATGAAGCCGGATGGACAAACTTTATAGATGAAGAAACTACAAGAAGGTTGCTTAAACTGTAATAAAATGAGAAAGCAGACTACACCGCTATCAGAAAGCCAGATACAGCATGATTGCCTGACATGGTTCAGGCTTCAGTACCCAAATCTGGCTTTGCTTCTCTTTGCCGTTCCGAACGGTGGCCGCAGGGATGCAAAGACAGGAGCAAGGATGAGGTACGAGGGAGTAGTAAGGGGAGTTGCCGACCTGATACTACTTATCCCCAAAAAGGGATATGCTTCCCTCTGTATTGAAATGAAGACACCGAAAGGGGTACAGAGTGACGGGCAGAAAGAATGGCAGAGAGAAGCCGAGAAGTACCGGAACAAGTATGTGGTATGCCGTTCTTTACAAGAGTTTATTTACGAGGTTAATTCTTATCTACTATGACCTACATTGACTACATTAATCAGTTTTGGCAAATTCGACGGTATAAACCGATGACAGCGCATGAGGCAGACTTCTATTTCTTTTTGTTGAAGGAATGCAACATCCGGAATTGGCTTTGCCCATTCGAATTACCAACACGTCTAATCCAAGCCGAATTAGGTTACAGCAATAAGACTGTAATTGATTTGCGCAACCGATTGAAGCAAAAAGGGCTGATTGATTTCATTGAAGGGAACAGAAGAGAAAAGGCTGCTTCTTACATTCTTTTAGTTACCTCAGGTAACCAAAGCGGTAACCAAACTGGTAACCAAAGTAGTAACCAAAGCGGTAACCAAAATGGTAACCCTATTATAAAGACTAAGAATAAGACTAAGAATAATAATAACTCTGGCGAGTTATTTCCGCCCGAAGAAAAACCGAAAAAGAAAAAATCTATAATCCGCAAATCCAAATTTCCGCAGAATCCGAAACGAAGCGTTCGATTTTCAGGGAAAAGGACAAAACGAAGCGTTCAAAAAAGGAAAGCGCGCAACACTCAAAAAGCCGAAACAAAAGTTTTGTAATGACCTCTGTTTCGGCTTTATAATTTCATAAAAAATGGCTTTATAACGGCATTAAAATAAGGCTCAAAAGTTTGGCCTTCTACTTGAAAAATTGTATCTTTGTTCAGTGCTAAGCAGCTGTTTTATGAACTAATTTTTCCTGTTTCTTATACAGCATCATGTCTGTATATTCGGCAGAATAATTCATGTGGGCATTGAATTCCTTTTTTGTACAACCCTCAAAAGGATTGCCAATGGTTTTGTTTGCTCCAATCCATTCACACAGTTCAAGTATGGAGGATTTATTGGATGTGAAATAAACGAAGGAATGCTTTTCGAGTATCTTTAAAACATCCAAATAATCAGACAAGCGCCAATACATATTGTACGTACCAACATCAGTGGAAAGATAAGGCGGATCAATTAAAAAGACGACTCCGGGAACATCCTTATATTGGTTGAATACTGCTTTGTAGTCGCATGATACAATTTCAAGCCCTTTTAAGTAGTCAGAAGACTCCGGATAACCGGTCTTGCGAATGTTGTTATAAAGGACTTCCTTGCGCATTTCGGCTACAGACAATTTATACTTCATGGAGAACATAAGTGAGGATGATAAGGTTATAAAATCCACGTACCCAACATTTAGTTCTTCTTCCTCGATACGTTTAAAAATGCGTTCTCTAAGTTCCCCTTTAATTGGTTTATGTTTGGGTATCGAATTACCCACCAGCTCCCTAATATCGGCAAGCAGTTTATTTGTCTGTGGGATATTTTTCAGTCTGAACCGGTAGTTGTCGAAGTCATTGTAGACAACAGTAGCATCGGGCTTGCTTCTTTTGGCTATATGCGAAAGAAGTCCGGAACCGCCAAACAAGTCCACAAACACGGTATCTTCAGGGAACTGTTCCAAAACTTTAATAAACTCTTTAGCAAACATTCTTTTTTGGCCTACAAATGGCAGTGGTGCAGATAAATTCATATTCTTCATACGTTCAAGTCAAATTTAATGTTTTCAACTCCGGATAACAGTTCCAGAGTCCGGTCAATGTTATTTTCATATATATGCACATTTCCAAGGTCAAGGGTTATGGACTTCAGGGGAAGCTCCACCTGCCTTGCCATCAGATAAAGATGATAAATATCAGCCGGAAGCCCAAGGTTCGCATCAGAACTACGCTGATATGCAGATAGCACCAATTCTCCCTCATCAATTTGGAACTGCACAAGACTCAGGCAGGGTGCCTGGTTGCTTTCCACCCCGGTTTCTCCAAGAAACAGGACATAATTCTTGCTGTTGCGCTTTTCCCGGTTAATCCTGGTTATGAGGGGTGGAAGCTTTTCAAAGTAAGTTGGATAGCTGTTTACAAGGGTATGGCCGCAATAATCCCACCAGGTAATCCCTGCCTCTTTGTATTTTTCCACATCCCGGACTCCTTGCATAAACAGTTTCAATTCCTCTTTCAGCTTTTTCCTGGCTATCCCGTGGCTTTCAAATATGTCAAGTAAATCAGCGGGGGTTAGCATGAGCCTTTCGTTTAATAGATACTTGATACGCCCTTTCCTATTGGTCTGGATTTTGCCCGTTTGGAGTATCTTGTCTAATGTCTGGTAATACTTATTCATGAGCTTTATTTTTGGTTGTACAAAGGTAGCTCTACCGGACAACACAAGGCATCCCCGGCACATCAATCACACTGCACCGAGCGTGCAGTGCTTTCCAAACCGTTTGATAACATCATACACCTTACGTTCGCTTACCGAATATTTATTTGCCAAAAACGCCACTGCATAAGTGGTCTTTTCACCTTGTTTTTTCATGACCTCATACTCCGTATATAAGTCTATGAATCGAAGGTCATCCTGCTTGCCGCCCAAACTTATAAGCATTTCAAGCGGTTCTCTGTTAAATTTAAGTGCTTCAAACAATGTCATATCCAATCATTTTTGTACTTTTGCAATGCCAATCATTTATTTAATGCGTAAAAACGCCACGAGAGTGCGGCAGAGGGCATTGCCCCCGGTCGCGCACTCTCGTGGCGTTTTGTGTTAATAAATGATTGGCGTCTATATTAACAGGCCGGGGGCTTTTTTTATCCCTCCCCCGAAGGGATTGTCAATCACTCAATCCGATATAATTCCAAATTGAACTTGTCCTTTTTTTCCCAGCCTTCAGCCAGAACTGTCTGAATGAATCCTACTGCTTTTGTATAGAAATCTTTCAGTTCTTCTAACTGAGTAAAAGTATGGTATTCCGGTTGTTCATCCGAACCAAACTTAAACGTCACTGGCAGGGTTTCTCCGCCCGTCTGAACGGCCAAATCGTATGCTGCCTTATAGTTGTACTGGTTCTCCACAGAAAGCCATACATGGGCACCATTATAGGCGAATCCGGATAGGATAGCCGCATCAGTCTGGCTGTTATACCAGGACATAACCAATGTGTGGATTTCCTCATCAGTAGGCTTATGCCCGAACTCCTCTTCCATGTAGGAGGCAGAGCCGTTCTCTTTTTCCTGCACATCCCATCGGATGCGCCATTTGTCTTTAACCGGGTTCGTGCATTCCATCAGCGAAACCCCGGAACTTCCTTCAACTCTTCTCATGTAAACACGTATTTGGTTCTACCTTTGCCGAATGTCTCTGTCTTGATGGTCGTTTCAAACGGGAAACCATCCGGCATTTCCTTTACTTGTGCGAGAATATTCTTCATTTCCTCGCTGTTGGTGAAGAACTTCTTTGCCTCGCCGTTCACTTCGATGGCCACAATACAGCGGTCTTCTCCCTGCTCGGTTTTGATACCGGTCTCAAAGTCCTTCACTACAATGGGTAAGTTTACCAGTTCCCGGATGCTTACCACCACTCCGGGGAATCGCTTTTTACCGTCTTCCGGCTTGTAAGCGACATTCAAGTCTTTAAAACTTCTCATTTCTTTGCCTGTTAATTTTTTAAACAACTTATTACAGTCGGCGTGCTTCGTCATGCCGTAGAAACTGGCAATCAGTTCCCGCCGTCTTTTTCTCGATTTTACCTCGTGCATTTTCCGGGCAAACTTCTGTTTGATGCGTTTCCGCAATCTTACATAGTCGGGACGGATAACATAGCCAAGGAAATCAATGCCTTCTTCCACAGGGAACACCCGTTCATTCGGCTTTATTTCCAAGTCTATTTTTCCCATTTGCCCGTGAACAGCATCACGAATCTTCCACAATTCCGCTTTCGTTTTACCGAGTACCAGTCCGTCATCGCAATAGCGATAGTAATAACGAACCCCGTACTTATCCTTCAGATAGTGGTCTAAAAATACAGACAGAAGCAGATTTCCTGCCCCTTGTGAACTGCGCAGTCCGAAACTGATACCTTCCGGCAGCAGCTTAACAAACCGCTCCAACAAGACCAACAGCCTTTTGTCCTTGAACACCCTCCGGAAGCACCACATAACAAAGTCCTGCCGCGCATTGTCATAAAACCTCCGGATGTCAAATTTGTATGCGTAAAGCGTGCCTTCCGGATTTTTTTGCAAATCGGTACGTATGCAGTTCATCAGGTCATGAGTACCGCGCCTTTTGATGCTTGCACCGGTTGTCCGGATATAACGTTTTTGCAGGTGGCGGTCCACCACATTCATGATGGCAAACACAGCGATGCGGTCTTTCATGGACAGGATCTGCAAAATACGTTTTTTACCGTATTCTTCAATTTCCCTCTCATGGTAGCCGCCCAGCCGGAATGAGCCGTCCGCAATGGAAGCCGTCAGTTCGGTGATAATCTTCTCCCTATGGGCAAGCAGGAATCGTCCCTGCCTTGACCTCTTACGATCGGTTCCGCGAAGTACCGAATCGAATGCCTCCGACATATTGGAGTATTCGATGATTTCCTCGATAATATATCCTTCCCTGCGCATAAGCTATTGGTTAATAAACATGGAAGATGAGGGCCTTCCTTTCCCCGGGTCTGACTTCTTCGAACTGATAACAGCCTACCAAACTCCACCCGACGCGTGATTTTTCAGCTTTCCACCTTTTCTGGTGCTGTTGCTGTGGCTTGCTCCCCTCGGCACCGCTTCGGGGACACGTCCCCGCTGCTGTACGCCGATTTGTTAGATTTCCAGACGCGAGCCGACATTCGCATTCGTATTCGAAGCATCGTTATTCGCATTCGCATTCGACACACCGCCATTCGCATTCGCATTGTTGTACCCGCGATAGACCACACGGACTATTGGGGAACTCTACCGCTTGCAAAGTTACTGATTTAACAGGCAAAACAGATAAACGAATTACACTATCATCCAAAATAAAACGGATATACTGCCACCCGCGACGGTGAGCCCCCAATCAATCCAGTCCCAAGGACTTCCCCGAAGAGTATCTTTCAGTTCCAGACAGGAAGCTGCAATGGCCGCAGCATAAAAGGCCGTCCAAGGAGTAAATCCCAATAGACCTACCATCAAACCACCGATAAGATGCTTGTAACGGTTACTCATTTTTAAAAATGCGATAATCTTTTTCATATACCTCAAAATTCTATTTTTTCGACCGGCTTCGCCGGTATTTGAATACCTTTTAAAT
>NZ_JBBKBF010000075.1:0-16141 GCF_037892625.1 Phocaeicola sp. ICN-14070
CTACCTTTGGTATACCTTATTTATATTCCTGCCAGCTCTTGATCTGGATTTCATTCTGGCTCATGTGGCAGAATGCTTCAATGAATGCTTTGGCCAGGCGGGCGTTGGTAATCAGCGGAATGTTGTGGTCGATGGCCCCACGACGGATGCGGTAACCGTTGGTCAGTTCCCGTTTGGTGTGGTTTTTCGGGATGTTGACAATCAAGTCGAACTTATGTTCCGCAATCATCTTCATCACATTGTTTTCTGCATTCGGACGTTCATCCGGCCAGAACACCGGAGTGGTGGTGATGCCGTGAGAGTTCAGGAAGGCAGCTGTACCAGCTGTAGCATAGATGTTGTATCCTTTCTGGTGAAGCATCTGGCTGGCATCCAGCAAATCGACTTTTGACTTAGTAGCACCGGAAGAGAACAGAACGGACTGTTTCGGAATCTTGTAGCCGGTTGCAGTCAAGGCATTCAGCAAGGCTTCATCGAAGTCGTCTCCCAAGCAACCTACTTCACCGGTAGATGACATGTCTACTCCCAGTACCGGGTCGGCATTCTGCAGACGGGCGAATGAGAACTGAGAAGCTTTTACCCCAATCCAGTCGATGTCAAACGCCAGCTTGTCAGGACGTACGTAAGGAGCATCCAGCATGATACGGGTAGCCGTTTCGATAAAGTTGCGTTTCAATACTTTTGATACGAACGGGAAGCTACGTGAAGCACGCAGATTACATTCGATTACTTTCACATCGTTGTTCTTGGCCAGGAACTGGATGTTGAACGGACCGGAGATATTGAGTTCTTTGGCAATCTTGCGGCTGATTTTCTTAATCTGGCGGGCAGTAGCAAAATAGATGTGCTGTGCCGGGAAGACAAGTGTTGCATCACCAGAGTGTACACCGGCAAATTCGATGTGTTCTGAAATAGCATATTCTACGATTTCACCGTTCTGTGCCACAGCATCGAATTCTATTTCCTTGGTTTCCTGCATGAATTGCGATACAACTACCGGATATTCTTTTGATACCTCGCTGGCCATTTGCAGGAAGCGTTCCAGTTCTTCCTGGTCGTAGCATACGTTCATGGCTGCACCACTCAGTACGTATGACGGACGAACCAGTACCGGATAACCCACTTTCTTGACAAAGTCCTTCACATCGTCCAGGCTGGTCAGTTCCTGCCAAGCCGGCTGGTCGATGCCCAACTGGTCAAGCATGGCCGAGAACTTGTTGCGGTTTTCAGCATGGTCAATAGAAATCGGGGAAGTACCGAGTACCGGTACAGCCTGACGGTAAAGTTTCATGGCCAGGTTGTTCGGAATCTGACCACCTACGGAAACGATGACACCGCGCGGCTGTTCCAAATCAATCACGTCGAGAACGCGTTCGAATGACAATTCATCGAAGTACAGACGGTCGCACACGTCGTAGTCAGTAGAAACCGTTTCCGGATTGTAGTTGATCATGATGGACTTGTAGCCTAACTTACGGGCTGTCTGGATGGCATTTACCGAACACCAGTCAAATTCTACAGATGAACCGATGCGGTAAGCTCCTGAACCCAGCACGATGACTGACTTTTCATTCTTGTAATAATTCACATCGTATCCTTCTACGGCATACGTCATGTACAAGTAGTTGGTCAGTTCCGGATGTTCGGAAGCTACGGTATTGATGCGTTTCACGGCCGGAAGGATACCTAATTTCTTACGGTAAGAACGAACGGCCAGATTTTCCTTTTCCATGTTACCCTGCTGAGGCTTCAGTACGAAGCGGGCAATCTGGAAGTCAGAGAATCCCATCACTTTGGCTTCACGAAGTACCTCTGCCGGAAGTTCTTCAAGCGAGTTGTAGGTTGACAGTTTATGCTTGTAGTCTACAATATTTTTCAGTTTGCCGATAAACCACGGGTCAATCTTGGTCAGTTCATAGATGCGTTCGATAGAGTAACCTTCTTCCAGTGCCTGTGCAATGGCAAAGATACGCAGGTCAGTCGGATTGGCCAGTTCATCATCCAGGTTGGTGAAGCGGGTGTGGTCATTGCCCACAAATCCGTGCATGCCCTGTCCAATCATACGCAGACCTTTCTGGATGATTTCTTCAAACGTGCGTCCGATAGACATGATTTCACCCACAGACTTCATGCTTGAACCGATGCGGTGAGAAACTCCGGCAAACTTGTTGAGGTCCCAACGCGGAATCTTGCAAATCAGGTAATCCAGTTGCGGAGCTACGTAAGCAGAGTTCGGTGTACCCATTTCTCCGATTTCATCCAAAGTATAGCCCAAGGCAATCTTGGCAGCTACGAAAGCCAGCGGATAACCGGTTGCTTTAGAAGCCAGTGCAGAAGAACGGCTCAGGCGGGCATTTACCTCGATGATACGGTAGTCGTTGGTTTCCGCATTGAACGCATACTGAATGTTACATTCACCCACAATGTTCAAATGACGGATACATTGCTTGGACAAATCCTGCAACATGGTTACCTGTTCTTCGCTTAGTGAGCAGGTTGGAGCCACTACGATAGATTCACCGGTATGAATACCCAGCGGGTCGAAGTTTTCCATGCTGGCCACGGTGAAACAGTGGTCGTTGGCATCGCGAATCACTTCGAATTCAATTTCTTTCCAGCCTTTCAGTGATTCTTCCACCAGAATCTGTGGAGAGAAGGTAAAGGCACTTTCAGCCAGTTCGATGAATTTTTCTTCATCGGGGCAGATACCGCTTCCCAATCCTCCTAATGCGTAAGCCGAACGGATCATCACCGGGTAGCCGATGGTACGTGCTGCTTCCAGTGCGTCTTTCATGTTTTCTACCGCACGGCTGACCGGAGTTTTCAGAGATTTCTCGTTCAACTTTTTGACAAAGAGGTCGCGGTCTTCTGTATACATAATGGCGTCTACGGAAGTTCCTAATACTTCCACACCGTATTCTTTCAATATACCTTTCTGGTAAAGCTCCGTACCGCAGTTCAGGGCCGTTTGTCCTCCAAAGGCCAGCAGAATGCCGTCCGGATGTTCTTTCTTAATAATCTCAGTTACAAAATAAGGTGTAACGGGCAGGAAATACACTTGGTCGGCAATTCCTTCCGAAGTTTGAATAGTAGCAATATTAGGGTTGATAAGTACCGAGCGGATGCCTTCTTCGCGTAAGGCTTTCAGTGCTTGTGAACCTGAGTAGTCGAATTCTCCGGCTTGCCCGATTTTCAGTGCGCCTGATCCGAGAACCAGGACTTTTTTGAGTTCTTTCTTCATGGTTATAGATAATTTGTTGTGGTATCGTTAAAGGTAGTCCCTGTCAGGCAGATGGTTGTCTGTTGAGACCTCTTGCAAAGAAACGATTTATTTTGAAGAAAACAAAGGATTTATATATCTTTGCTGCAATTTAAAAATGAACAATAGCTTATATTATGAAAAAGGAAAAGATTATCTTGACCGGTGACCGTCCGACCGGAAAATTACATATCGGCCACTATGTAGGTTCATTGCGCCGACGTGTGGAATTGCAGAATTCGGGTTTGTATGATAAGATATTTGTGTTCGAAGCCGACGGACAGGCTTTGACGGATAACATTGAGAACCCAGAGAAAGTACGTCAGAACGTGATTGAAGTGGCTTTGGATTACTTGGCTGCCGGACTTGATCCTGCAAAGTCAACCATCTTTATTCAGTCACAGATTCCGGAACTCTATGAATTGAGCTTCTATTTTATGGATTTGGTAACCGTATCGCGCTTGCAGCGTAATCCTACGGTGAAGACTGAAATCCAGATGCGTAACTTCGAAACAAGTATTCCGGTAGGTTTCTTCACTTATCCTATCAGCCAGGCTGCCGATATTGCGGCATTCAAGGCAACTACTGTTCCGGTGGGAGAAGACCAGGAACCGATGATTGAACAGACACGTGAGATTGTACGCCGTTTCAACCATATCTATGGCGAAACACTGGTAGAACCGGAAATCCTTCTTCCGGATAATGCGGCATGTCTGCGTTTGCCGGGTACGGACGGAAAGGCGAAGATGAGTAAGTCGCTGGGCAACTGTATCTATTTGTCTGATTCGGCAGATGAGGTATTGAAGAAAGTGAAAAGCATGTATACTGACCCGACACATATCAAGGTAAGCGATCCGGGTAAACTGGAAGGTAACTGTGTGTTCACTTACCTGGATGCTTTCTGCCAGACAGAACATTTTGGACGTTATTTGCCGGAATATGCTAACCTGGACGAGCTGAAAGCACATTACACTCGCGGTGGATTGGGTGATATGAAGGTGAAGAAGTTCCTGGGAGCTGTGATGGAAGAGGTGTTGGAACCGATCCGTACACGTCGTAAGGAATTTGAAAAAGACATTCCTGCCGTATATGATATGTTGAAGAAAGGGTGTGAAGTGGCTCGTGAAGCTGCCGCTCAGACCATGGATGAAGTGCGCCGTGCCATGAAAATCAACTATTTTGAAGATGCGGCATTGATTGAAGAGCAGGCAAAGCGCTTCTCAGAACAATAAGAATATGGATATTGAAGAACTATACAGCCGGTTTACGGAGTGTAACGGACTGACGACCGACAGCCGTCATTGTCCGGAGGGTTCTATGTTTCTGGCCCTGAAAGGAGAAACATTTAATGGCAATGCGTTTGCGGCACAGTCGCTGACGCAGGGATGCCGTTATGCTGTGGTCGATGAACCACAGTATGCATCACCGGAGAATCCACGTATCTTGCTGGTGGAAAATTGCCTTCAGACGTTACAGCAACTGGCCAATTACCATCGTCGTAAGTTGGGAACTCGTATGGTAGGAGTAACCGGTACTAATGGGAAGACCACTACGAAGGAACTGATTGCGGCCGTATTGAAAGAGAAATTCAATGTGCTCTATACACAGGGAAATTTCAATAACCATATTGGCGTGCCCTTGACATTGTTGCGCCTGAAGCCGGAACATGAGGTGGCTGTCATTGAAATGGGAGCCAATCATACGGGTGAAATCAAGACGCTGGTTCATATTGCTGAGCCTGATTGCGGTATCATTACCAATGTGGGAAAGGCGCATCTGGAAGGATTCGGCTCTTTTGAAGGAGTCATCCGCACCAAAGGAGAACTGTATGACTATCTTCGGGAAAAAGGAAATGCCACCATTTTCATTCAGAATGAGAATCCTCATTTGAATAAAATTGCGGAAGGACTGAATTGTGTCCGTTACGGACAGACTTCGGGGCTGGATGTGAGTGGAACAGTGCTTTCTTGTTCTCCGTTCTTGCATTTGGGTTGGACGGCTGGAGGTGCGTCACACGAGGTGAAAACACACCTGATAGGTGCCTACAACCTGGATAATGCATTGGCTGCGGTTGCTATTGGTCGTTATTTCGGCGTGGAAGATACACAAATCTGTCATGCGCTTTCCTCTTATGTGCCTCAGAACAATCGTTCACAGCTGGTTCAGACAGAGTCCAATACACTCATTGTGGATGCGTATAATGCCAACCCAACCAGTATGATGGCGGCGTTGGTAAATTTCCGCCAGATGGAAGCCGAGCATAAGGTGGCTATCTTGGGCGATATGAAAGAACTGGGTGAAGGAAGTCGGGAAGAGCATCAGAAAGTAGTGGACTTCCTGAACGAATGTCAGTTTGAACGCGTGATTCTGGTTGGGCCGGAGTTTGCCGGGCTCTCTGCTTCGTTTGAACATTATGAGAACGTGAAGGAGGTAGAAGCTATGCTGGCCGCTCATCCGGTTCAGCATTGTTGCGTGCTGATAAAGGGCTCCAATAGTATGAAGTTGAGTGAACTTCCAGCTTGTCTGTAAGAAATATTATTTTTTGCGAAACAGTCCGTATTGAGAGAGAGTCTTTGAATACGGACTGTTTTTTTGTGTATGTGTCCTAGACATTTGTATCAGAACTGGTGACGATTCTGTCAAAATAAGGTGTAATTTGTCCATTCAGTTTCCCTTGCCCGTTTTTTATCCCTCCTTGACGAAATTTTCGTACTTCCTTTTATATGAAAATCCTATTTTTGCCAAAGAAACTTAATGGATAAACTATGAAGCGCATTTATTTATTTCTCATAGGACTTCTTGTTTGGAGTGAAATTTCAGCACAACAACTCGTAAAGGTGGGTGACGGATATAGTTCTACTTCCGTCAATACGACTGTATTCCGTAACAGTTCTCTGGTAACGGATGGGGATGTGCAATATATATCTTATTATGATGCCGATGGATATTTGACCGTAGGTAAACGTGCATTGGAAACTACTGACTGGACGTTACAGCGTAGTCTGTATAAGGGAAATGTAGCCGATGCGCATAATGTCATCAGTATGATGGTGGATGGGGACGGTTATTTGCATCTTTCTTTCGACCATCATGGAAACAAATTAAACTATTGCAAGAGTACGGAACCCGGTGCTTTGACGCTGGGAGAAAAAGAAGCGATGACCGGTAAGGATGAAGACGATGTCACGTATCCGGAGTTTTATCGGATGCCTGATGGCGATTTGCTGTTTGTGTATCGTTCTGGGGCTTCCGGAAGAGGCAATCTGGTATTAAACCGTTATGACTTGAAGAGTCGGAAATGGACACGTGTGCAGGATGTGTTGATTGACGGAGAAAATCAGCGAAATGCCTACTGGCAACTTTATATGGATAATGCTGGAGTGATTCACTTGTCGTGGGTATGGCGTGAAACCTGGATGGTAGAAACAAATCATGACCTTTGTTATGCATATTCTCCAGATGAGGGAAAGACATGGTATAAATCGACAGGTGAAAAATATACCTTACCTATTTGTAAGGACAATGCAGAATATGCTTGCCGCATTCCTCAAAACAGTGAACTGATAAATCAGACCAGTATGAGTACTGATGCGGAAGGACATCCTTATATTGTGACCTACTGGAGAGATGCAGACAGTGAGGTCCCTCAATATCGGTTGGTATGGAACGACGGGAAAGGATGGCAGAACCGTCAGATTATGAATCGTTCGCAAGGATTTTCTCTAAAAGGCGGAGGCACCAAAATGATTCCGATTTCACGACCACGTATTGCAGTAGATAAAGGTAAGGCTTATTTTGTGTTCCGTGATGCAGAACGTGGCAGTAAAGTATCTATGGCCTATACAGACGATGTAAAGTCGGGCAAATGGCAGGTGAAAGACCTGACCGATTTTTCTGTAGATGCCTGGGAACCCAGCTATGATACGGAGTTGTGGAAAACACATCAGAAACTGCATGTATTTGTGCAGGAAACGCATCAGGGAGACGGGGAAAAAATTAAGGCTTCAGAAGCAACCCCTGTGTACGTATTGGAAATAAATTAATCTCAAAATAAAACTATGAAACAGGTATTTAAATTGTTGCTGGCCTGCGCTGTCGGAGTATTGCCGATGTCGGTTGGGGCCAGAGATTCCGAGGCTGTTGAGGTCCGGAAGATGATTGATAAGGTAAATCAGCATTGGCAGGCAGAAAATCTGCCGGAGGTTCGTTCGTTCTGGGATAATGCCGTATATCATACGGGAAATATGGAAGCCTATTTTCTGACTGGAAACGAGACTTATCGTGCTTATTCTGAAACCTGGGCAAACTACAACCAGTGGAAGGGAGCGAAGAGTGATAACCGTGCGGAATGGAAATATTCTTACGGAGAGTCGGATGAGTATGTTCTTTTTGGTGACTACCAGATTTGTTTCCAGACTTATACCGATTTGTACAATTTAGCTCCGGATGATAAGAAAATCAAACGTGCGCGTGAGGTTATGGAATATCAGATGAGTACCCCGCAGCATGATTACTGGTGGTGGAGTGATGCGTTGTATATGGCAATGCCGGTAATGACAAAACTCTATAAGGTTACTCATAATGCGAAATACTTGGATAAATTGTATGAATATCTGATTTATTCTGATAGCATTATGTTCGATAAAGATGAGAATCTTTATTATCGTGATGCAAAATACATCTATCCGAAGCACAAGACAGTCAATGGTAAGAAGGATTTCTGGGCCAGAGGTGATGCATGGGTATTGGCCGGACTGGCTAAAGTGTTGAAGGATTTGCCGGTAGAATACAAGCATCATCAGTTCTTTGTGGATAAATTTCAGAAGATGGCTAAAGCCGTGGCAGCTATCCAGCAGCCTGAAGGTTACTGGACACGCAGTATGATGGATCCGGAATTTGCACCAGGACCGGAAACCAGCGGTACGGCACTGTTTACATACGGATTTTTATGGGGTATCAACAATGGGTATTTGGAAAAAGATATATATATGCCGGTGGTGCAGAAGGCATGGAACTATTTGTCAAAGAAAGCGCTTCAGAAAGATGGAACGGTAGGTTATGTACAGCCTATCGGTGAAAAAGCAATCCCCGGACAAGTAATTAATGCAAAGTCTACCGCTAATTTTGGAGTGGGAGCCTTCTTGTTGGCTGCTTGTGAGTATGTTCGTTACTTGGAAGCACCTCAAACTACAGATCGTGCCTACTGGTGCAAGCTGGCTTATCAGATGGCTTATCCGGTATTGAGCAACATGGCAAAAGGAGAGTTGCAGAAGAATATGCAGCTGGAAGTTAGTCTCACATGGGATGGCCGAAACAAAAAGGTGGCTTATATGGAAACGTTCGGTCGCTTGATGGCGGGTATCGCTCCTTGGCTGACGCTGCCGGATGATGATACGGAAGAAGGAAAGATACGTAAGGAACTTCGTGAGATGGCTTTGAAGAGCTATGCGAATGCTGTAGACCCGCAAAGTCCGGACTATTTGTTGTGGAGACAGGAGGGCCAGACTCTGGTGGATGGCGCTTACGTGGCAGAAAGCTTTCTTCGTGCTTACGATCAGTTGTGGAAACCCTTGGATGAAACCACTAAAAAGCGTTATATAGAAGAATTTCAGCAGTTACGTCGTATAGATCCTCCTTATACCAACTGGCTGTTGTTCTCATCTACGATAGAAAGTTTCCTGGCAAAAGCAGGAGCTTCATTCGATGAATATCGTGTGAATTCAGCCATCCGTAAGGTAGAAGAATGGTACACGGGAGATGGCTGGTATGCCGATGGTCCTTCTTTTGCATTCGATTATTACAGCAGTTACGTGTTCCATCCGATGTATCTTGAAACCCTTCAGGCTATGAAGGATGCAAAAGTACGTAGCCGGATAGATTATGGAAAGTATTATGACCGCGCATTGAAGCGTGCCCAGAAATATAGTCTGATTCTGGAGCGTTTCATTTCTCCGGAAGGAACTTTCCCTGTATTCGGTCGCTCCATTCCTTACCGTATGGCAGTTATGCAACCTTTGGCTCTGATGGCATGGTATCAGGAACTGCCTGCGGGAGTGACTAATGCTCAGGTACGCTGTGCATTGACTGCGGTGATGAAACGTATGTTTGCCAGTGGACACAATTTTAATGAAGGTGGTTTCTTGACCATCGGATTTACCGGACGTCAGCCGAATGTAGCCGACTGGTATACCAACAACGGAAGTTTGTATATGACTTCTCTGGCATTTTTGCCACTGGGACTTCCGGCTTCTCATCCTTTCTGGACTGATGCACCACAGGAATGGACCAGCGTACGTGCATGGGGTGAAAAACCTTTCCCGAAGGACCATCATTGGAAAGATGAAATCCGTACGTGGGATTTGTTTTAAGGAATTATTGAACTTTGTAAATAAGGGATTATGAACTGCGACCAGACTCTTTGGGTGTTCTCATAAGAGCCTGGCCGCAAGTGCTATATGGTTTTGAATACTTCATTTTATCTGATTTTTTATAGTATGAGAAAAACGGGGTTATTGTCTTTTTTATGGTTTGTTTGCTTGTCGCTTCATACCGTAAATGCACAGTCACTTGCTAAAAAATTGCTTCCACTGGATTCTATTCGTTTGAGTGATCCTTGCATTCTGGCAGATACACAGACACAAATGTACTATATGACAGGTACAGGTGGAAAATTATGGAAAAGCAAGGACTTGAAACTTTGGGATGGACCTTACGATGTAGCTCAAACAGACCCTCATTCATGGATGGGCCCAAAGCCAATGATATGGGCTGCTGAACTTCACCATTATAAAGACAAATATTATTATTTTGCTACCTTCACGAATACCGCCGTAAAGATAGATACCGTAAAAGGAAATGTGATAGAGCGCAGGGCTTCTCATGTGTTGGTCAGTGACAAACCAGATGGACCTTATCGTCCGATGCTGGATGCTACTTATTTGCCGGCAGATAAGCCAACCCTGGATGGGACATTTTGGGTGGATACTGATGGAAAGCCTTATATGGTGTATTGTTATGAGTGGCTGCAGAATTGGGATGGTACCATTGAAAAGATTGAATTAAAATCAGATTTGGGTGGTTCCATTGGAGAAGGTAAACTATTATTTCGGGCCAGTGAGTGCCCCTGGAGTCGTGAATTGCAGGACGGAAAGGAAGTTCCCAATAAAGTGACGGATGGTCCCTATCTGTTTCGCACGGCTAAGGGACGTTTGGGAATGATATGGACAAGCTGGATTTATAATGTATATACTCAGGGAGTAGCCTATTCGGAAAGTGGTACTTTAGACGGACCTTGGATACAAGAATCGAAGCCTATAACACCTCCCGACTTTGGTCACGGTATGTTGTTTCAAACTTTGGAAGGAAAATGGCTGATGTCTGTACATAGCCATAAAGATGTGAATGGAGTATATATTCGTGTTCCTCATTTGTTTGAAGTGGACTTATCGGGTGATAAACTGGCGGTCGGGAAAGAGTATAAACCATAGCAGAATGAACTTATCGTTTAATTTAAATTTATATCAATCCATGAGAAATAGATTCATTAATCTTTTAGGAAGTATTTGTTTTTGTTGGGGAGTGGCGGCATGTACGGCCGAACCTCCTAAAGAAATTCGTAGTGGTGAAATCTGGCCTGACAATCAGGGAGTACATGTAAATGCTCACGGAGGTGGTGTATTGTATCATGATGGTACTTATTACTGGTATGGTGAGAATAAATCCGACTCTACCAGCAGTGCCATGGTGGGAATTATGTGTTACTCTTCAAAGAACCTGACTGACTGGAACAACGAAGGAGCCGTTTTACCAGTAGTGTTGAACGATTCTACCAGTGACATTGTACAGGGATGTGTAATGGAACGTCCAAAAGTAATCTATAATGAAAAGACGAAGAAGTTTGTCATGTGGTTCCATTTGGAATTGAAAGGAAAAGGCTATGCAGCAGCCCGTTCAGCGGTGGCCGTCTCTGATTCTCCTACCGGGCCATTCAAGTATATTCGTTCGGAACGTATTAATCCGGGAGTGCTTCCTTTTGATATGAATGAAACACAGCGTGCCATGCTGGATACATTGGATGCAGAGAAGTATAAGGAATGGTGGACACCGATGTGGTATGAAGCTATTCACAAAGGTTTGTTTGTGAAACGCGACCTGCAAGGAGGACAAATGGCACGTGATATGCAGCTTTTTGTTGATGAAGATGGAAAAGCCTATCATATTTACTCGTCAGAAGATAATCTGACACTACAGATTGCAGAATTGAGTGATGACTACCTGACTCATACAGGTAAGTATGTGCGTATGGCTCCAGCCGGACACAATGAAGCTCCAGCCATATTCAAGAAGAGTGACGGTACATACTGGATGATTACTTCTGGCTGTACAGGATGGGATCCGAATGAGGCACGCATGTTCTCTGCTCCTAGCATCTGGGGACCTTGGACACAACATCCAAATCCTTGTCGTGGAGAAAAATCGGAAATCACTTTTGGTGGACAGAGTACGTATGTACTTCCGGTACCGGGAAAGAAAGACGCCTTTATCTTTATGGCAGATATCTGGCGGCCTAAGCATCCGAGTGATGCCCGTTATATCTGGTTGCCCGTACAGTTTGAAAATGGGATACCTTATATCGAGTGGATGGATAGCTGGACACTTGATTTCTTCAATAAGAAATAATAAGAATAATAAATGCCTGTCTGGATTGTTCAGACAGGCATTTATTGTTTTATATTGCTAAGAGATATATTAGTTTTGTTTTCTCTTCAAATACTCAGTGGGTGCCATTCCGTATTCATCTTTAAAACATTGGCGGAAATAAGCTACACTACTGAAACCTGTCAAATCCGAAATCTCAGCTAAGGAATACTTCCCTTCATTGATAAGTTCCATACCTTTCTTCATCTTGATTTTACGGACATATTCATTGACCGACATTTCAGTCAGTCCTTTAATCTTTCGGTAAAGAGTAGAATGGCTCATACACATCTTATCCGCAATAAACGCTACATCCATTTTCTCCATACTCAGGTTCTCTTCGATGATGGCGGTTACCTTATCCAAGAACTCTTGGTCTAGTTTGTTTAAGTTCTTTCGTTCATTCTCAATGTTCTTCTGTTCACTTTCCGTTTCGGGTATGGAAGTGATTACTCCTGCCGTTTTACGTCTGTTTACCAGAATGTTGTTGATGCGGCTGTTCAGCAAACGGGCACTGAACGGTTTGGTAATAAACGAATCGGCTCCTGCGGCATAACCCTCTTCCTTATCTTGAAGAGTATCTTTAGCTGTAAGCAAGATGACTGGGATGTGGCTGGTACGCATATCTTCTTTGATATGACGACATAGTTCAATTCCGTCCATCACCGGCATCATGATGTCGCTGATGATGATATTCGGAATCTGGCTTTGTGCAATATCCCATCCTTCTTTTCCATCTGCAGCCGTCAAGACTTCATACATTTCTTCAAACGAACTTCGTACATATTCGCGGATATCCCGATTGTCTTCCACGACCAGAATAATCGGTTTCCCATCTTCTGATTCTACAGAAGCAGGTTGTTTGTTTTCGTCTTCAGCTTTATGAACTTCTTTAGTAACCTGGCGTTCTGCATTAGGATAAGTGTTCTCTGTAAGTAGTTTTAATGTAAACTTACTTCCTTTTTCCACCTCACTTTCCACTTCAATGGTTGCCTGATGCAAATCTGCCAGTGATTTTACCAGTGCCAGGCCAATACCTGACCCCGAAGCCTGATATTTCCCTTGTCCTTGATAATATCGTTCAAAGATATGATTCAAAGACTCTTGGGAGATACCATGTCCGGTGTCTTCCACACTGATAGTTGTATATTTAACCCCGTTCTCCTCATTGCTTGCCAAGGCAAGTGTTATATCGCCTTTGGGAGTATATTTTAAGGCATTCGACATCAGATTATCGATAATAATAGTGATAATCTCGTGGTCATAATAAATCTTGGTATCTTGCGCTTCTACATTGATGTGAATATTTACTTCCGCATTCTGGTTTAATTCTTTATATTTGATACCTATTTCTTGTACCAGTAGTGCCAGATTATGATAACCTACCTTTAGCTTTCTGTTTTCTGTCTCCGTTTTTCTAAATTCCAGAATCTGATTAATAAGGTTCAGTAACCGGTTGGCACTGTCACGTATAATACTGATCTTATTGGCCTGTCGTGGAGACAGCGTTTTGTCAGCCAGTAAGTCCTCTAGTGGTCCGAGAATCAGGGTTAGAGGAGTGCGTAATTCATGAGTGATGTTAGTATAGAAACGCAGGCGTTCATTATTTTGCTTCTGATCATTCTCGTGCTGGTGATGTTCCAGATTCAAACGACTTTCCAGTGCCAGTTTACGCTTGTAGAAGCGCAAGATTGCAAACAGTATAAGGGCAATGAAAATCGTATAAAATAGTTTAGCATACCAGGTAAGCCAGATAGGAGGGGCAATTGTAATCTGGAGAGAAGTAAACTTCTCGCCCCATGTCTGGTTTCTCATTTTGGTTTTTACCTTAAATGTATATTCTCCAGGCTGTAGGTTCCGGAATGTAATCCGGTTTTCATCGCCTGTTTCAAACCATGTTTTACCTAATCCTTCCATGGTGTAGGCATATTCTACCTGAGGGGTTTGTGAGAAGTCCATCACACTGAAAGAGACTGTAAAAGTACTATTTTGGTAAGATAAATCGACCTTGTCATCTACAATTGGGACAAGAGTTCCTTTACTACTTGGATCTGAGTTGCTATAACTTTTGACTGCTGTAATTCTTACGGGAGCTATCTGTATGTCTTCTGTGGTTTGCTCTGGGTTAAAGTAGCAGGCTCCATTCTGTGAGCCAAAAAACAAATACCCATTTTTATCCTTGCATACTGAGCCATCCATGAAGTCCCCTCTGGGTACTCCTTGGTGCCAGGTATAGTTTAGAAATCTTTTTTCGTCACTTTTCCATTGAGCAATTCCTCCGTTGGTGCCGAGCCAGATGTTTCCTTTTTCGTCTTCTATGAGACTTCTTACATTTTCATCAATTAGCCCTTGCTTATGATTGTATATTTCTAGTGTTGGGTTACTGGTGTCACTGATATGTACGATACCAGCGCGTGTGGCAGCCCATAAGTTTCCTTCTGAATCAATGTATAATGCATTGACTGCATTTGATTCCATACCATTGGAAGTGTCGAAACGCATAATTCGCTTCCCTTCTGGTGAAAATACAATAAGCCCTTTGCCAAATGTGCCCAGCCATAGTTTCCCTTGACGATCTCGCTGGATACCGTGTATCATGATGTCTGGAAGTTGTTCGTTTATTTCTTTTTCTTCAACGATTTTTCCATTTTCATATGAATACAGTCCATTTTGTGTACCAATCCATATTTTATTATTTTCCTCATAAAAGCAGCAAATGTCTGCTCTTTTGTCTTCCATTTCTATTCGGGTAATTTCTTCTGTGTAGGGGTTACATGTTAATATCCCGTCTTTATATAATCCTAGCCAAATAGTTCCTTTTTTATCTTTAAAAATAACGGAAGCATGAGTATGTGGACTGGCTTTGGCTGTCAATGACAAGATTTTTTGAAGTTTCATGTCTGCACTGAATACAGCAATCTCATTTTCTCCTCCTAACCAAATGCGTGATTTATTGTCAATAGCAAGTCCCCATACCTGTTTGTCTGTCAAAGCACCATCTCTTAATGTATTATATGCTAATGTCTGGAATACAGGTTGGTTATAGCTGAGAAAATCTACACCTCCTCGGTAATTTCCTAACCAAATATTTCCGAATGAATCTTGCAAGAAACATTTGGCATTAGGAGATGAGATGCCATGCAGGTCATTGGTGACCCGTATATTCTGAAAATGCATGTTTTCGGGACTTGTGAATACGTTGTCATTGAGGTCGAGTATGCTTACTCCTCCCATGTGGGCGCATACCCACAATTTCCCGTCTCTGCTTTCGCCTATATCATTGATTTGATTAGATAAGAGTGAGTTGGGATTTTCTTGTTGGTTCTGAAAGGTGATAAATTGTTCTTTATGAGGGTTGAATAGTGCCAGTCCTTTGTCTGTACCAATCCAAATAGCGTTGGTTTTGCTAATGAATATGCAGCGTACGGTATTATTAGGTAAGCTATATGGGTCTTCCGGATTGTGTTGGTAGACTTTTGCGGTTTGTTTCTGAATATCTATAACAGCCAGCCCTCCTTTATGAAGACCTACGTAAAGATGACCTTTTCCATCGTCGGTTGCGCACCAGAAATTTCCTGACAATCCTTTAATATCTTTTGCCCAATAATGAGTTACTTCTTTAGTCTTATTGTCATAATAATCTATGCCTAGGTGATAATGGGTAATCCAAATACCTCCATCGGCTGCAGGGCTTAAGTCTGTGACGTCTCTGGTAATCATATCAGGAACGCCATTGGTGATGAAAGTTTGCTTTTCACAATCAAAAATGCTAATACCATCGCGTTGAGTTCCTACCCATACGGTGTTGTCTGCTTCATTGTAGTATAATACATTTTGTGCATTGCTTCCAATAGCTGAGTTTCCTATATTATATATTGTAAAATCCTTTCCATCGAATTTGCAGAGTCCGGATTCTGAGGCCATCCATATATACCCTTGTTTGTCTTGAATAATATCGACAATATAATTACTGGCCATGCCGTCGGACATTGTTAATCGCTTGAAGGTATATTGAGGTTGTGAAAGGATAGAGTAGTACCATCCGAACAAGAAAAGAAATAGAACAATGCAGTTTTTCATGGCTTGCGATTTTTAGGCAAAAATACAATAAACTCTTTAGATTGAGAATTTGAGAGAATAGAAAAATATGTACCTAGAAATAAAAACAGACGAATTTTTTATGCT
>NZ_JBBKBF010000076.1:0-15661 GCF_037892625.1 Phocaeicola sp. ICN-14070
TCTACATGAGGTTTAATTGCCTCATGTACTTGGCTATACACCGAAGTCATTCCTATACATTCTAAAAAGAAGATACTCATCAGGAGTTTTCTGACTGCGTTTTTGGCTCTTTGGGATTTCATGATGTCTTTTGGGTGTGCTTGTGTTATGTTTTAAGCTTCAATCTCGTTGTCTTGTGAGGTGGATTTTTCATTCTGAATAAAATTTATTCCATGAATGAAATTGTTTGTCATATTGTTTTTTTCTTCAATTTCAGATTGCATTCTTTCAATGGCTGTGTTAAAGAAAAAGTCTATCAGATATTCATCTGTGCGTTCTTTTCGGATGAATCTTAACGCACTGATATACTCTTCTCTTTTTTCACGGGGAATGATAAGTATCGGTTGGTCTTTTTTCAGCAAAATGAAGTTGGTAAACATTCTTCCAAGCCGGCCGTTCCCGTCTCGAAAAGGATGGAGATATTCATAAAAACCGTGAAATTTGGCTGCGATTATGATGGGATGTATATCACCCGAGTCCATTGCTTTCTGTGTACTTTCCAATAGGTTGGGTACGCGCTTTATAAGTTCCTTATGGTCTCCAAAAATAGTATCTCCTGCACACATGTCTACTGTGGTATATTCTCCTGGCTGTGAAGGATGTTCGTCATGTTGTGTCCGGAATGCCAATGTATGTTCTGTCAGTAGTTTGTGTGTTTCCTTTAAAAGTTCCTCAGACAAAGGTTTGTCCAGATTTTTCAGAAGATATTCGTATGCTTGGAAATGGTCAAGCATCTCAAACGCTTCAAGGAGAGTTTTTCCTTGGGGTATCATACCCAGTCCTTTTTCCTTGAGGGTACGTGTTTCATCCACAGAAAAACTGTTCCCCTCGATAGCACAGCTGTGGGCAGAGAATAGAATCTCATTGTATTCGATAAAGTCTTGCTTGCAGAATTTGTCTGATACAATCTTTTTGTATTGAGAAACGAGGTTGTCGTACTTTCTTATCTGGTCTTCGAACATAGTGGTTTGTTTTTACAAAGGTAAAAAAAATATGTGTTCTGACATATTATATAAGAAAGTTTGCCAATGGATCCCCAGGCATTCCTGAATGTTAAGTGAAATGCCTGGGGAATTGAGCTCATAAACTCTTTTATTCCGCATTCTTTTTCAACCATTCCTGTCGGCGAAGGTCAGCAAGGTGTTTTACCTTGAAATGCTCGAAGGTAGCATTGAAGCCGTTTCCATCGGGGCTGGCTGCCATGAGACCCACGTGTACGGGAGTGTTGTCCTGAAGCCAGGCATTTCGCATCATGACGTATTCCTTGTCGTCGAACGAATAGAATATTTCCACGGCATCCAGTCGTCTTACCGCTTTAATCCATACGTAAGGAACCGGCTTGTCTAGTGTGATGACGCTCCAGTCAGAGGTTTTGTGGGTGACTACGGTGCTCAGGTTGAATTTTCCGTCTACAAACTCAATGCCTGTTTTGATGTAGTTCTCGTGATCAATGCGCAGCATCAGGCCGGCTTGGTCGAAACGGGTTTTATAGTCTCCGGTCACTTTTACCTTGACCTCAAATTCGCCTCCGTAAGTTGCGTAATAGAACGGAGCATCATCTACGGTAAAACCATAGTGTGAAATGCGCCAGTAGTCACTCTGTGGGGTGACGTACATGGTCAGTGTCTGGTTTTCTATTTTCCATTGTTCGGGTTCGTTGAACCATTGCATTTTTTCCAGTGACTGGGCCATTCCGCATTGCAGGGATGCCCAGAAGGCCATGCCTAATATAAGTCGTTTTTTCATATCTGATAATTTAATTACGATTCCTTTGATATATTTGCTGATAAAATTCGTCGGGAAGTTATCTTTGCAAATGTAAGATGCCGGAAAAGAATCTGCAATGATTATTAATAACCATTTTCGTATGAATATAGTCGATGAACTGAACAATGAGTTTTCGAAACAGAAATTGCTTTACAAGGTAGGGCAACAGCCGATGGCTGAGTTGGAAAGATACAAGCAAATTGCCATGGGGTATGCGGAGATGGAAAATGCGGTATCTGTGCTGAGTGATATGCATACGAATGTGGGTTACGTGTACTATGGGCGCTTTTCTCAGGTGTTTGGCTGGAATCGTGAGAATGGCACGGAAGAGAAAATAGATTCTATTTGGGAGGAAAAGATTTTGAAGCAGATTCATCCCGATGATTTGCACGACAAGTATTTGCAGGAGCTTCGTTTCTTTCACTTTGTGCGACGCCAGCCCAAGACAAAGCGGACTGATTTTTATCTGGCCAATAAGTTGCGTATAAAGGATGTGCAGGGAAACTATCAGTTTGTGCTGCACCGGTTGTTTTATGTTCCTTCTCCTATAGGGAATAGTTTGTGGCTGGCATTATGCGTGTATACTCCATGGTTATTCGGCTTTTCCGGCAAGAGCAGGGTAGTTCATTCGGTTACCGGAGAAATGATGGAATTAGGCGGTCAGGAGGATGCACAAATCTTGTCGGACAGAGAGAAACAAATTCTCCGGTTGATAGATAAGGGTTTGATGAGCAAGGAGATTGCCAGCCAGCTTTCTATCAGTGTGCACACGGTCAGTCGGCATCGTCAGGAGATTTTGGGCAAGCTTCAGGTAAAAAGTTCTATTGAGGCATGTAGGGTCGCAAAGGAGTTGGGAATTTTGTAAAGTGATAATGTATCCGGTAAAAAATCATTATTTGCCATAGAGGTTTCTGGCATTTTTCTGTAAATTTGTAAAGATAAGCATTGGCTTTATTCTGTACTTTTAAGTTAACACTAAACCTAAATAATAAGTAATGAAAAAAATGTTGTTTTTATCGGCGCTGCTTGCATGCGGGCCGGCCTGTTTTTCTCAGCAGGCAGAAAAGTTTCCACTGGGAGATTATGTAGAACTGACCGATACGAAGTCGCACGACGGGAAAGAGGTGTGGAGCAAGATGACTGCTCCGGTGCGGTTTTGTTGGGGAACAACGGATGTGCGCTACAAGAAACTGAATGTGCCCGACGTGAAAGCTACTGGTACACTCCGGCTGAAGGCCTGGAAGGGAGAGCGTGTGAATGCACAGGCAGTGCTTTGGACGCAGAAAGAGCTGGAAGGAGCGGAAATTGCAGTCAGTGAATTGAAGAACGGAGCTTCGGTAATTCCTTCTTCGGCTGTGAATACGTATTTCGTACGTTATGTAATGACGGATGAATTGAATAAGGATGGAAGCGGAGGTTGTGGTCCTCGTGAGAACAAGGTGGAATGGGATTCTTCTATGGTGGCCGATGTGCTCGATATTGTGCGGGTACGCGAAGTTCAGGCGCGCAGTACGCAGCCCGTGTGGCTGAATGTATGGGTGCCTGCTGATGCACGCCCCGGAAAGTATAAAGGTACGCTGACGGTATCTGGAAAGAATTTTGAAGCCATGAAACTGCCGTTTGAAATTGAGGTGGTGAACCGTACGTTGCCGGAGCCGCAGAAATGGGCGTTTCACCTGGACTTGTGGCAGAATCCGTATGCCGTGGCGCGTTACTATCAGGTGCCGTTGTGGAGCAAGGAGCACTTTGATGCCATGCGTCCTATCATGAAGATGCTGGCCAATGTGGGGCAGCGGGCTATTACCGCCAGCATCATGCACAAGCCTTGGGCCGGACAGACGGAAGACCATTACGACAGCATGATTTTCCGGATGAAGAAGCTGGACGGTACGTGGGTGTATGATTATACGGTGTTCGACAAGTGGGTGGAATTCATGATGAACGAAGTGGGTATCAAGGATTTGATTAGCTGCTATACGATGATTCCATGGGCGTTGAGCTTTGATTATTTTGATCAGGCTACCAACCGCGTGCAGTTTATCAAGGCTGCTCCGGGTGAGGAAGCCTACGCTGAATACTGGGGCACGTTCCTGAAAGATTTTTCTCGTCACTTGCGTGAGAAGGGGTGGTTCGAAAAAACGGCCATTTCTATGGATGAACGCCCGATGGAGGCCATGCGTGAAGCCATTAAGGTGATTAAGGCGGCCGATCCGGAATTCAAGATTACACTGGCCGGCAATTATCATGAGGAGATTCAGGGAGATTTGTATTATTTGAGTATCCCTTATGGCAATCAGTTCCCGGAAGAGGTAAAGGCAGAACGTGAACGGAAAGGACAAATCAGTACGGTGTATACTTGCTGTACGGAGGCTTTCCCTAATACATTTACTTTCTCTGAACCTGCCGAAGCGGCCTGGACGGTGCTTCATGCGGTGGCTGGAGGATATGACGGTTACCTTCGCTGGGCAGTAAACAGCTGGCCGATGGATCCGCTGCGTGATTCACGTTTCCGTACGTGGGCAGCCGGTGATACGTACAGCATCTATCCTGGTCCGCGTAGCAGTATTCGTTTCGAACGCCTGGTGGAAGGTTTGCAGGATTGTGAGAAAATTCATATCCTTCGGGAAGAACTGGCAGCCAAGGGAGCAAACGGAAAATTGAAGAAACTGAATGCCAAACTGTCGGAATTTACACCGGAAGGTTGGATAAAGACGAATAAGAAGTCTCCTGCTAAAATGGTAAGTGAAATGAATGCTTTGCTCAATGAGATGTAAAAGATGCATTTGCAGGAAATAAAAAAAGTCCGGTCGCAATGGCCGGACTTTTTAGTATGATAAAATCAAATGAGTATTTATTTCTTTGTGCTAGGAGTGTAACGTGCGTTCAAGCCGTCAACGATTTCCTGTGTGATATCCAGTGACTTGTCTGCAAACAACAGGTTGTCCAACTGTGTGTTGCTGATGATCAGGCTGTAGCCTTTTTTCTGGTTGTATACTTTCAAGAATGAGTTGATAGAATCGCGAAGCTGCAAGCTGTTCTTCTGGTTTTCAGCCTGAAGGTCAGCATAAAGCTTTTCCTGCAACTGCTGCAAGTCGCGCTGTTTCTGCAACAGACGTGCGTTTTCCTGTTCTGCACGTTCGCGGCTGGCAAAACCGTTGTTTTCCAACTTACGCTGGAATTCTCTCATTTCGCCGTCCAGTTCTTTTGCTTTTTCATTCAATGTCGTACGGATGTTTTCTTCCTTCTGAATCATCAGTTCGTTCAGGTCGTTCCAATAGCGATATTTAGTGAGCAGCGAATCAACTTCTACGTAGGCAATCTTCATATTTGTACCTGCTACTGCCGGAGCAGAAGCTTCAGTAGAAGTTCCCTTGTTGTCTGTGCATTGTGCAAACAGGAATACTACGGCAAGAGCCAGGAGTCCTTTCAAAACATTCATTTTTTTCATAATGATATTGATATCGTTTTTTAGTTAATTATTAGCTTCATTGTTCTGTTGCTGCCGACTGCCTTTCCGGAATGGCGTGAGGATTGATGCGTTGGGCTTCACGGTCTTGCGATTGCACGCATCCGATACCTCTTTTTCGCATGGCCTTGCTTCCGCTGACGTGTGTGTTAGGGAAGCGTCCATTCTTCTTGAAAAGTATTTTCACCGATAATAGCGCTATGCAGATAGCAACTATTAACAAAGTTATCAGGAGAGTCTTGAGCATTTCTATTAATTTTGTGGTGCAAAGATATAGTTTTTGTCACGATTCCTCAGGGTTTTGTCTTTAAAAAAGCCTTTTATGTGAGGAAAAACGCTGTATTTAACTTTTGTTTGCATCTAATTTTTAATCGTTTATTGAAATACTTTTATGGAAAAGAAAGATTTGAAGCCGGCATCGGTTTTTCATTATTTTGAAGAAATCTGCCGTGTGCCGCGTCCTTCCAAGAAGGAAGAAAAAATCAGAAATTATCTGGTGGACTTTGCAAAAGCCCATGCGCTGGAATATAAAGTGGATGAGGCTGGAAATGTCTTGATTTGCAAACCGGCTACCGCTGGTATGGAAAATCTGAAAAAAGTGGTGTTGCAGTCGCACATGGACATGGTATGTGAGAAAAACAACCAGACAGTACATAATTTTGAGACAGACCCGATTGAAACTTACATTGATGGGGAATGGCTGAAGGCGAAAGGTACCACACTGGGTGCTGATAATGGTATCGGTATGGCGACTGAACTGGCTGTGCTGGCTGCAGATGATATTCAGCACGGACCGCTGGAATGCTTGTTTACCGTGGATGAGGAAACGGGACTGACTGGAGCGTTTGCCTTGAAAGAAGGTTTCATGAGCGGGGATATTCTGATAAACCTGGATTCGGAAGATGAAGGAGAATTGTTTATCGGTTGTGCCGGAGGTGCCGGTACCACAGCTGAATTTCCTTGCCCGATGACAGCAGCTCCTGAAGGTTATTTCTTCTTCCGTGTGGCAGTTAAAGGATTGACCGGCGGACATTCTGGTGACGACATCAATAAGAACCGTGCCAATGCCAACAAGTTGCTCGACCGTTTCCTGGTAATCTTGATGAAGCAGTATGATTTGCGTCTGAGCCACATTGACGGAGGTAACTTGCATAATGCCATTCCGAGAGAAGCCCATGCCGTTTGTGCCGTGCCGATGGCTGATAAAGAAAATGTACGGGTGGCATTGAATATATTCCTGGCTGAGGTGGAGAATGAGTTTGCGGTGACGGAACCGAACCTGACTATGGAACTGGAGTCGGAAACTCCTTGTGCGGAGGTGATGGAGAAAGAAGCCATGACACGCTTCCTGCATTCACTGTATGCCGTGCATCACGGAGTGTATGCCATGAGTCAGGATATGGAAGGTTTGGTGGAGACTTCTTCTAACTTGGCTTCGGTGAAGATGCGTGACGGCAAGATTGTGGTAGTGACAAGTCAGCGTAGTTCTATCCTTTCTTCTCGTAAGGATATGTCGCAGATGGTACGTTCAGCATTCGAGTTGGGTGGAGCTACCTGTGTGACCGGTGACGGTTATCCGGGATGGAAACCGAATCCGTCGTCTGCTATTCTGAAGGTGGCTGTAGAAAGCTACAAACGCCTGTTTGGAGTGGAACCGAAAGTGAAAGCGATTCATGCCGGACTGGAATGTGGATTGTTCCTGGAAAAATATCCGTCATTGGATATGGTTTCTTTCGGACCGACGCTGCGTGGCGTGCACTCACCGGATGAACGCATGCTGATTCCTACGGTGGACAAGTTCTGGCGTCATCTGCTGGATGTGCTGGTAAATATTCCGGCTCGTTCATGAGAAAATTAATTTATAGCTTGCTATGGGCTGTGTGCGGCATGAGTGCCGCACCGGCTCAGGCACAGCATGCGTTCCGGGTGATGGAGTACAACGTGGAAAACTTGTTTGACTGCCGTCACGATTCCTTAAAGCAGGATACAGAGTTTTTGCCGGGGAGTGTACGGAACTGGACGTATAGTCGCTTTCAGGATAAGGTGAATAAGATTGGAAAGGTCATACTGGCAGCAGGAAAGGAGCAGGTGCCCGATTTGGTGGGCTTGTGTGAAGTGGAAAATGACTATTGCCTGAAAAGTTTGACCCGTTATTCTCCGCTTCGTGAAGTGGGTTATAAGTATGTCATGACCAGCTCGCCCGATGAGCGTGGCATCGATGTGGCTCTGTTGTATCAACCAGTCTCGTTCCGGTTGCTCGCTTCACAGAAAATTCGTATTCCGTCAGATTCATTGGGTATGCGTCCTACGCGAGATGTGCTGTATGTATCAGGGCGTGTGGTAAGTGGAGATACGCTGGATGTCTTTGTCTGTCATCTTCCCTCGCGTGTGGGAGGGGCAAAGAAAACAGATCCCTATCGTTTGTGGGTGGCCTGCAGAATCCGTCAAGCCGCTGATTCGGTCATGGCTGAACGGCAGAATCCCCGTCTTATTATTATGGGGGACTTTAATGATTATCCTGATGGAAAGTCCTTACAGGAAGGGCTTCGGGTGTCTGCCTTGGCTGAACAACCGACATCACGTGCCTTGTATAATCTGATGGATAACCAGCAGGGAGGGACCTATCGTTATAAAGGAGAGTGGGGTGTACTGGATCAGATGGTGGTGAACGGTGGTCTGTTGCAGCCGGATGCCCGTACAAGGACTTCAAAAGAAAAAGTCTCTATTCTACGTTTCCCTTTTTTGTTGGAAGAAGATAATGTGTTTGGAGGGGATACGCCTTTCCGCACCTATAAAGGAATGCGGTATCACGGAGGATATAGCGATCATCTTCCGGTGCTGCTGGAACTGATAGTGGAAGAATAGAGCCGTTTCTTGCACGTATTGAAAGTTGATATATTGGCCATGGCTCTTTCATTTCAACTAAATTAGTACTTCCCCGGTAGTACTGGCTTATGAAAGAGCCGTATAGTATTGGCTAAATGAATAATGTTTTCTTGCCCTAGAGTTGCTTTTATGAATAAAAAAAAGTATATTTATTGCGAAATCAATCATTTGACTTTTATGTTACGTTATATATTAGTGGTAACTGTTGAAATGAAAGTGGAAAATGATGGTAGGGAAAATACGATTGTGTCAAGCCATACTTTTGTCCCTAGGTTCCGATGGGATTATTATAATTCTGGTGACTGGTATTACAATGTATATCCATTTGTTCCCATTGAGAACTGATTTTGTTAACTTTTAATTGAAAGAAAATGAGAACGGTTTTGAAATGTTTGTCCGTTGGGATACTATTGCTTTTCTTTTCCTGTAAAAATGAAGAGGCATTGCCGCTACTGAACCCGGAGAGTGAAATGTGTGAGATTCGTTTTTCTGGCTCGGCTTTTGATTTCCAATGGAACGGGAAAGCATTGGGGGTGAAAGATGCATGGGCATATCCCGTAGTGGAATTTGATGCGATAGAATCGGATACGACCAAACTACAGCTGACGATTTCATCCTTACTTCCGGATGACATTAAACTGGCGGTGGATGTAGTTCCTGGAGTGTCTGAAATTGTTTTTTCCGGAAAGTCTTCCGGAAAGCCTTATGATCTGGAGGTGGAAGGGTATTTCATGCCACTGGAAGAGGAGAAAAAATTGTCCATCACCTGCCGGTATCAGATGAACGAATCCTGTATCGAACTGGACACGCCTTATGATTTTCATTTTGGAGAGGACTGTCTGTCGTTAATAGTTGGTGGTCCGGGAGAAGTGGAATGGAACGGACAAGTATGGAAAAAAACGGATTTGGTGAAAGATGTGCTGCGCAAAATGGGGCAGAGGGTGGCTCAACGTACGGAGATGATGCGGGTGATATTTCATGCGGACGCTACGCTGGATGTGTTTGTGAGAGAAGTGGGAGAAGAGAACTTTGTGCAGATTGCTACGCTGCAATATGATATTTCCAGTATGATACCGAACCGTATGAATTGGATTTTTACGCAGGAACAGTCTCGTTATGTGGAAACGGAACTGATTGGGGAGCCGCTGCCATGTTCAATTTTTTTCACCGATTTCTTTAATGACGGAAGAGACTTCCTGCCTATGTATTTTGCAAGGGGGGATAACTCCGGCTCATTGTATCTGAATATTGCCAGTCCGTATCGTCAAAGAGCTGTCTCGCGCTATATCAGATCTAAGGGAGCAGAAGGGCTTCCGGAGGAAGAGGTAGAAGAAATGGAACTATTTTTCCAGATTATTCAGGAAGACGGTGCGTGGGAAGATAACACGTGGCTTTATTTGCTGCGTACCGAAAAGAGATAAGCATCGAAAGCATTAAGAATGAAAGCACTGTACAAGGAGTGAGTGTATTTGTTTCTCCTTGTGCAGTGCCCTTTAGGAATGTGCTTTGTGCAGTGTTATTTATATTGTTGGTGGAATTCCACTACGGCTTCTATTCCTTTTCTGAAAATATCAAGTGAGAAGTTCTCATTCGGGGAGTGGATGGCATCGCTTTCCAGTCCGAATCCCATCAGAATGGTTTTAATACCCAGAATCTGTTCGAAATCGCTGATGATAGGAATACTTCCTCCACGACGCACAGCCAGTGGTTTTTTGCCGAAAGCTTTTTCAAATCCTTTTTCTGCAGCTTGATAAGCCGGATGGTCAATCGGGCACACATAGCCTTCACCTCCATGCAGAGGAGTGACTTTCACTTGTACATAGTCGGGTGCCTGCTGTGTGAGATAGTCTACAAACAGCTGGGAGATTTTTTCATGCTGCTGGTGAGGGACCAGACGGCTGGAAACTTTGGCGTAGGCTTTAGAAGGCAATACGGTCTTGGAACCTTCGCCTGTATATCCTCCCCAAATGCCGCATACATCGAATGACGGACGGCAACTGTTGCGTTCTAGTGTGGAATAGTCTTTTTCGCCTTTCAAGGCTTTCACCCCGATGGCTTCCATGTATTTTTTCTCGTCGAACGGAATCTGGGCAATCATTTCGCGCTCGGCAGTCGGAACCTCCTCTACGTCGTCGTAGAAATGAGGGATGGTAATACGTCCGTCTGTGTCGATGACTTTTGAAAGTAAATCGCAAAGTACGTTGATAGGGTTGGCCACTGCACCACCGAAATGTCCGGAATGAAGGTCGCGGTTCGGGCCGGTTACTTCAATTTCCCAGTAAGCCAATCCTCTTAGTCCGGTAGTGAGGGACGGCAGGTCGGCTCCTAACATGCTGGTGTCGGACACTAAGATTACATCGGCTTTCAACAGTTCCTTGTGTGCTTTCAGGAAAGCATTCAGGCTGGGCGAACCAATTTCTTCTTCTCCTTCAAAAATGAATTTTACATTGTGACGGAGCAGTCCTTCACGTACGAGGTATTCAAATGCCTTGACTTGAATCATGGACTGTCCTTTATCATCGTCGGCACCGCGTGCCCAGATACGACCGTCACGAACTTCCGGTTCAAAAGGCTGGCTTTTCCATAATTCCAACGGTTCGGCCGGCATGACGTCATAATGCGCATAGACGAGTACGGTAGGAGCATCGGGGCTGACGCGCTTTTCGGCATAGACTAACGGATGTCCTTCTGAGGGCATGACCATTGCTTCGTCGGCTCCTGCTTCGAGCAGTAGCTGACGCCAGCGTTCTGCGCAGGCCAACATGTCGTCTTTATGTGCAGGAAACGCACTGATGCTGGGTATGCGGATAAGGCTGAACAGTTCGTTCAGGAACCGTTCTTCATTTTCTTGGATGTATTGTTTGATTTCCATGGTATTTTTATTTATAAGTGCGTAGTTTTATTGAGCAGATAATAATCGAGTATTGTCATGGCTGCCATAGCTTCCACAATGGGGACTGCACGGGGTAATACGCAAGGGTCGTGACGTCCGCGGGCTTTCAGAATGGTTTCGTTGCCATGGGTGTCGACTGTAGGCTGTTCCATCAATACCGTAGCTACCGGCTTGAAGGCTACGCGGAAATAAATATCCTGTCCGTTGCTGATACCTCCCTGAATACCTCCCGAGCGGTTGGTGCGGAAGGCTATTTTGTCTTCGTCACGATAGAATATATCGTTTTGCTGGCTGCCTTTCATCTCCATGTGACTGAAACCTTGTCCGTATTCAAAGCCTTTGACAGCGTTGATACTGAGCATGGCATTGCCCAAGGCGGCATGAAGTTTACCGAAAACCGGCTGTCCTAATCCGATGGGGCATCCTTGTATGACACAGCTGATAACACCACCGATGGTGTCACCTTCTCCTTTTGTCTGGTAAATGTAGTCAGCCATCTGCTTGGCAAGTTCTTGATCAGGACAGCGTACTGGATTGTCTTCAATGGTACTCAAATCGTATGCAGTATAGTCTTTATCCAGCTTGAATTCTCCTACCTGCGAAGTGAACGCCGTGATGCGAACGCCGAGCTGTCGCAATGCCAGTTTGGCAAGAGCGCCGGCCACTACACGGGCAATGGTTTCACGGGCTGAAGAACGTCCGCCTCCCCGGTGGTCGCGTATACCGTATTTTTGTGTATAGGTAAAGTCTGCATGAGAAGGACGGAATACGTCTTTCATGTTGTCATAATCGTTGGAGTGCTGGTTGGTATTCCATACCACAAATCCGATGGAACATCCGGTAGATACTCCTTCATATATTCCGGAAAGAAATTCTACCTGGTCGGCTTCTTTTCGTGCTGTGGTAATGGCCGATTGTCCAGGACGGCGTCGGTCCAGTTCTTGTTGAATAAAATCCATGTCGATGGCGATACCTGCCGGAAATCCGTCGATAACTCCGCCTATAGCTTTTCCGTGTGATTCACCGAAACTGGTGAGACGGAAGATATTTCCCAAAGTGTTATTGTACATTGTTGTATAGTATAATTGATTATGATTAGAATCTGCTTCCGGCGCCACCGCCTCCGAAGCTTCCTCCTCCAAAACTGCCGCCGCTGAAGCCGCCTCCGCCTCTTCCGAAACCACCTCCAAAGAACGGACCTCCAAGGAAGGGACCTCCGTTACCTCCCCGGTGATGAAAATCGTCGTCATCTATTTTTCGGTGAGTGTGACGTACATGTCCGCAGTTGCTGCACAGATAGGTAATTTCTTCAGTACGTACGCTACCTACACGTGAAATGGTACGAACCGAAACCTGTTGCAAGGTATGCTTATGGCAATTCGGACATTTATTTCGTTGGCGTGCAGAATACCATAATAAGGCAGGTACAAGGATAAAGCAGCATCCCAGGATGATAAAAAGAAGCAGTCCGTCTGACTCTTCTTCGGTAGGAGTGGGAGCACCGGAACTTTTATCCAATACTTGTCGCACAGCCTGAATACCGGCTACCATACCGGAGTCCCAGTCACCTTTACTTAAATAAGGATTCATGTAACGGGTTTGGATGCGTTTGCAGATGGCATCGGGAAGAATACCTTCCAGCCCATAACCAGTAGCAAATTGGATACATCTTTCTTCTGTGACCAGCAGAATGACTAGTCCATTATCTTTTCCTTTCTGGCCTACTCCGTTTTTTTCTCCCAATTGGTAGGCAAAGTCGAAACAATCACCCCCTTCTATTTGTCGTACGGCTACGACTACGGTCTGGATACCGGTTTTCTGTTCCAAAGCAAAGAGGGTAGTATCCATTGCGGTTACAGCGGCAGCACTAAGAACTCCGTCAGGATTGCTGACATATCGTGTCCGGTCTTGCAGGTGTACCATGGGAATCTCTTCTACCTTGTATCCTTCAGCTCGTAAAGTACTGAAGATAGTTGCCAGTAAAAAGAGTATCCCGAATAAAGATATTCGTTTCATTGTGAAGAGGGTAGGTTAGAACTTCACTTCAGGTGCCTTTTCACTACCTTCTTCAGCTTCGAAATAAGGACGTTTTTCAAAACCGAACATGCTTGCGACGATGTTTTTCGGGAAACGGCGGATGCTGGTGTTGTATTCGCGTGCAGTTTCGTTGAATTTACGACGTTCTACGCTGATACGGTTCTCAGTTCCTTCCAACTGTGCCTGCAATTCCTTAAAGTTTTCATTGGCTTTCAGTTCCGGATAGTTTTCTGTCACAGCCAACAGTCGGCTCAATGCACTGCCCACAGCTCCTTGTGCTTTCTGGTAGGCTTCAATTTTTTCAGGAGTCAGGTCTTCGATGTCGATGGTCATCTGAGTAGCTTTTGCTCTGGCAGATACCACAGCATCGAATGTTTCTTTTTCGTGTGCAGCATATCCCTTAACGGTATTGACCAGATTAGGAATCAGGTCTGAGCGTCTTTGATATTGGTTTTCTACGTTGCTCCATGCAGTGCCTACGGTTTCTTCCTGAGTGACTAAAGAATTATACGAACTGACGCAGTATATCACAAGAACAGCTACTACTGCGATAACAATAATCCATGTTTTTTTCATACGTGTTATTTATGTTTTATGATTAGTTTCAATGGCAAACATACATAAAAATCTCATTTTTTGCGTATCTTTGCCCAATAATTTTGATAAGTTGTAATATTATATATGAAGAATATCCGAAATTTTTGCATTATTGCACACATTGACCACGGTAAGTCTACACTGGCTGACCGCTTGCTGGAATATACGCAGACAATTAAGGTCACAGAAGGACAGATGTTGGACGATATGGACCTGGAACGTGAACGTGGAATCACAATCAAGAGCCATGCCATTCAGATGGAGTATACTTATAAAGGTGAAAAATACATTCTGAACTTAATAGACACTCCGGGACATGTGGACTTTTCATATGAAGTGTCTCGTTCCATTGCAGCTTGTGAAGGAGCATTGTTGGTTGTCGACGCATCTCAAGGTGTGCAGGCGCAGACTATCTCGAACTTGTACATGGCTTTGGAACATGATCTGGAAATTATTCCGGTGATGAACAAGTGTGACATGGCTAGTGCGATGCCGGAAGAGGTGGAAGATGAAATTATCGATTTGTTGGGTTGCAAGCGTGAAGATATTATTCGTGCATCGGGAAAGACCGGTATGGGAGTAGAGGATATTCTTCAGGCGGTAGTAGAACGTATCCCTGCTCCAGTCGGTGATGAGAATGCACCGCTGCAGGCTTTGATTTTCGATTCTGTCTTCAATTCATTCCGTGGTATCATTGCATATTTTAAGGTTGTTAACGGAGTGATTCGTACAGGCGATAAAGTGAAATTCTTCAATACAGGAAAAGAATACGATGCCGACGAAGTTGGTGTATTGAAAATAGATATGGTTCCTCGAAAAGAGTTGCGTACGGGAGATGTAGGATACATTATTTCCGGTATCAAGACTTCTAAAGAGGTGAAGGTAGGAGATACCATTACACATATCAGTCGTCCGTGTGATAAGGCAATTGATGGATTTGAGGAAGTAAAACCGATGGTCTTTGCCGGAGTTTACCCGATTGAGGCGGAAGATTACGAGAATCTGCGTGCTTCTTTGGAGAAACTTCAGTTGAACGATGCCTCTCTGACCTTCCAACCGGAGTCTTCTTTAGCACTGGGCTTTGGATTCCGCTGCGGCTTCTTGGGACTGCTTCACATGGAAATTGTGCAGGAACGACTGGACCGTGAGTTTGATATGAATGTGATTACCACTGTTCCTAACGTATCGTATATGATTTACGATAAGCAGGGAGGAGTGCAGGAAGTGCATAACCCGGGAGGAATGCCCGACCCAACGTTGATTGATCATATTGAAGAACCTTATATTGATGCTTCCATTATTACGGCAACAGATTATATCGGTCCGATTATGACGTTGTGTCTGGGTAAGCGTGGAGAACTGGTGAAACAGGATTATATCTCAGGTAATCGTGTGGAGTTGCATTACAAGATGCCTTTGGGTGAGATTGTGATAGATTTCTATGATAAGTTGAAGAGTATTTCCAAGGGATATGCTTCTTTTGACTATCATCAGTCGGGTTTCCGCCCTTCTAAGTTGGTGAAGCTGGATATTCTGTTGAACGGAGAATCGGTTGATGCCTTGTCTACGTTGACCCATTTTGATAATGCGTATGATTTAGGACGTCGGATGTGCGAAAAACTGAAGGAATTGATACCTCGTCAGCAGTTTGAGATTGCGATTCAGGCGGCTATCGGTGCAAAAATCATTGCGCGTGAAACCATCAAGGCAGTTCGTAAGGATGTGACGGCTAAATGTTATGGAGGTGACGTAAGCCGTAAGCGTAAGCTTTTGGAAAAGCAGAAAAAAGGAAAAAAACGTATGAAGCAAATTGGTACGGTAGAAGTTCCTCAGAAGGCATTTTTGGCGGTTCTTAAGCTTGATTAAGCTTTTAAGATCGTAGAAAAGGCGTCAAAAAGACAAAAAATCTCTTTTTGACGCCTTTTTTATATCTTTCAAATTGTGATTGCTGGCAAATTTTTTATGTAAAAATGTTG
>NZ_JBBKBF010000077.1:0-15020 GCF_037892625.1 Phocaeicola sp. ICN-14070
CCGAATTTAGTAATTACAGCTATGGATTTAGACCTCACAAGAATGCCCGACAAGCCGTTGGACAATCTCGGGATTACATCCATTCAGGATTAAACCACATTGTGGATATTGACCTGAAAAACTTCTTTGATGAAGTTGACCACTGTTTATTACTGAATTTAATCTATCAAAAAGTGAAATGCAAAGCTACCATGCAACTCATACGCAAATGGCTCAGAGCACCTATTAAAATCAACGGAAAGCTACGAAAGAGAAGAAAAGGCGTTCCGCAAGGAAGCCCTTTAAGTCCATTATTGTCGAACATTTTACTACATCAACTGGATAAGGAAATGACTCGAAGAGGACACAAATTTGTACGTTATGCGGATGATTTTAGTATTTATTGCAAAAGCCACAATCAAGCCAAGGCAACAAGAGTGGTAATTGAAAAGTTTTTGAAAAACAAACTCAAATTAACTATAAATGAAGAAAAGAGTGGTATCAGAAAACCAATCCACTTCACAATTTTGGGTTTCGGATTCGTACCTACGTACGAGAAAGGAAGTAAAAATCAATACCAACTTATTGTATCGGAAAAAGCATGGAAGAAACTAAAAGAACGACTTAAAACAATCACCCGAAAAACCACACCAGCCACATTTGAAGAGCGTATTGCCAAGATAAAAGAAGTGCAACGCGGATGGTTGAACTATTTCCAAGGCACGAGTATTTTGGGCAAATTACGAGATTTAGATGGTTGGCTTCGCAACCGACTGCGCTATTGCATTTGGCATCATTGGAAAAAACCCGAAAGGATAAGGAAAAACCTGATTCGATTAGGTGTAGACCAAGACCATGCCTACGCTTGGAGCAGAACACGGAAAGGCGGTTGGGCAATAGCACAAAGTCCTATTCTAGGCACTACCATTACTTTACAACGCTTGAAGAAAAGAGGATATGTTTCCTTAACTGAATTACATTTACAACTTAACCCATCTCTTTGCGAACCGCCGAGTACGTGACCCGTACGCTCGGTGGTGTGAGAGGCGCACTCCGTCAGTTACTGGCGGAGCCGTCTACTCGATTATGCGGTCGGTTTTCATTTTCTCTTCTTTCTCGTTAATTTGTCAAGCAAAGTTACTAAATTTGCAGTCAAGCAATTTCAATTTTTGAATTATGTATTTCAGCAGACCTTGGACTTCTATCTAAGTGATAGGCAGTCCTGAAAATTCCAATCTCTTTTAGGTCAAGACAATTAGTCTATGGGTTTCGTGTACCGACTTTTTTGTAAAGGCGTTACGTTGTCATAGTTGCTCTGTCGGGTAATACTGTCTATTCACTTCTCCACGACAACAAAAATGATTGAACGTATCAAATCGTTGGGGGAAATGGAGACGAAGCAGAAATGTGTAGTTCAACGGTTCGAGATTATCATTCCCCTCCACCAAAAAATAACGACCCAATATATAGCCTCCGCAAGTTTTACTTGCGGATTTTTTAGTTATCGCAGATTGGACAAAGGTTTCTTTGCTACTTTCTTTGTCCGCCATCATGCTCACTGAAAGAAAGTAGGGCGGCTCTCGCCGCCCCGCCACTCAAAAGCGTGTGTAAAGTCCCGTCACCATCGTGAACATTTCCTCCAGCATATCAAAATAGATACCCTCGTGTACGGCAATGTCCTTTGTCTTGCACTCAAAGGTCTTTTTGCTGAACGTCCTGCGGTAGAAGCGCATATTGTAGAGGTCTGCCCCTTCGTCATAGATGATGTCAAGGCGGTTGGCACTTGTTTTGTTCCTTGCAAGGCTCATCCGTAAGCCGTTGCCCATATCTATGAAATCACGGCTACCTGTCATGGCGGTGAAGCGTTTTCCGCCTATCTGCTGTAATATCGTCTTGGCTATCATATCTTTTGTTTTTAGGGTTTTAAGTATTGGCGGTGCGGACACCGCCATCCCGTTCAAAATTCTCGCATTTCGGAAATGGGGGTCTGCCGTTGTAGCCACTCTTTCACACATTCCATATTGTACTCGCTCGTGATGACTGCCGTATGGCTGTCGGTGGCGGTGAAACGTGTGCTTTCGTAATCATCTATCCACCCCTTGAGGGTGTCCGTTCCCCACGCTCCGGTATCGTCAAAGATACCGTCCAATGCCGTGATAGGTTCGCTGAACTTGACTATCAGCGTTTGATAGGTCGTGTTCATAGTCTGTCCTCCTTTCCCTTCTTTGCGTTCAGCCACTTGTCCCGTGCGGCTCGGCACTCGTCCAACGTGGGTTTGACACAAGAGAACAATTCTCTGTCTATGGGGTGGCGGTAGTCGTACTGCACAAGTGTCCGCCTGCGTCTTCCGATACCCGATTGGAAACGCTCGTATTTCTCCGTACCTGCTTCCGCGCAGGTGCTTACTCCGTTGATGGTCATTCGTGTTGTCATAATGTTGCTTTTTAGATGGTTAAAAATGTACTGACAGAACTCTGTTCTTCATCACCATTTCGGGGTTGCTTGTGTAGCGTTGGTGCAGGTAGAAATGGTGTGAGCCGAAGCCGTAAAGGAAAAACTTGTCAAGTTCGTGCTTCTCGGCAAACTCCTTTACGCTCTTTCTCAATTCCCCCTCACTCGTTGTGAGAGTGAGGAGGTTCACAAATTCAAGGAACATCGTGGGGATTGCATCATCCCACACACAAATCATACTTTCAATTCTTACTTCCATATCAATGTTGTTTTAGGGGTTATGCTATGCCGCTTTCATCCGCTCACGGATAAGGTTGGCGTTCTTGTTCACAAGGTCTATGATGCGCTCGTGATATTCGGTGTCCTGGTTGTGCTTGCCGTGGCACTGCACCACTTCGAGGGTTCGCAAGTCCACCTCTACGGTTTCAATAATCTCATCGCCAATCCTTGCCGATAGTATGAGGGGGTCGGCTTTCTTGTAGTATCCACTGCCAAACACGCAGATGCCCTGCGTCTTGCCCTCGTTGTAATACTCGTCTATGCTTTCAAGCACCTTGACGATTATTTCCTCGTCCGTGATTACCAAGCCGAAGAATTTGGATTTGTTGGCGATGAAATCCTCCGCATCTTTCTTTCGTTGGAGTTGTCGCTGTTGCTCACGCTCACGCCTTTCAATCTCCCAACGGCGTTGCTCTGCGGCTCTTTCCTTCTCGTGTATGGCTTCAATTTTTCGGGTTGCGTTGTCGTGTGCCGCCATGAAATCTTCGGGACAGATGTTCTTCGGGTTACGGAGGTCTTGACCGAGTTTTTTGAGCATACGCAGATAGTCGCACCACATTGAGAGGTTGTCTATCTGATACTTGTGACGCTTGGCAATCAGATATGATGCCCAACATTCATCGGCAGTACGGGTATTGAAAAGAAAGTGTTTCATGACCTCAATCTCACCGCCTTTCATAAGGGTTTCAATTCTTGGGTCTGAAAGCAAGGCTTTGAAAAGACGCACGGGGGAGATGCCGTGGAAATCGCCCTTGAAGCCGTTACGTCTGAGTTGGGGCAATATCCTCATCTTTGGATATGCACAGCTTCTTGCCACCACATCATCGTATAGGCTGTTGTGCGGTCTTACCTCCATATCGCTGCCTAATGCCCACACATCGCAATAGCAGAAAAGGAAGCCACGGAGCAACGCCATGTCCGTAACCTTGCCGTCGGGTGAAATCCAACGCTGCACGACCTCGTGGCAGTAGAAACGCATCGGTTCGCCTTTCCTGCTCTCGCATCTGACCTGCGCCACGCGGATTACCTGATACCCTTTGCAGGTGGTTATCACGCTGAAATTCTGCGTTTCCTTGTAGATGCGTCTGCGTGTGTCCTGCACTTTGAGTTCGGCATGGCATTTGGGGCAGGTGCAGCCTTCAAGGGTGTCGCATAGTCCGCTGTCGCTGTGCCACTCGTGACCGCAGTCGGAACAGGTGATGTTCCCTTTCTTGGTGCGGTAGCCGATATGCTCAACGCAGTGGCGGTATGCCCAATCTATTTGTGTCGCTGATATGGGGCGAAGGTTGGCGGAAAGTCTTGCCACCTCTTTCTGTATCTTGGTCTTCGGTTTCATAAGCCTAAATCAAATAATGAGGGTTGGGGTTGGTTTTCTTTTCTCGCTGACGGTCTGTGGCGGTTCTGCAACTTGCGGAGTTCCTCCTCTTGGTATTTGCGGACAGCGTTCTGACGTGCCTCCGCCTTTTCCTCTGCCGTGAGTTTCACAACGTGGTTCACAACCACTTGGCAGTCCATCGGTTTGCCCACCTCTATCTCGTTTTCCTCATAGTAGTGGATGGCTTGCCCGAATATTTCTCCGTCCGTGAAACCGTTGCAACCGCTTTTCTGCACATAGTTCAGAATGTGGGTCACGCACTCGTCCATGTTCTTGGCAGGGTTGCGGTACTTCTTTGCAAATAGCGCATCTTCCTCCGCACGCTGTTCCAAGTACATATATATCGTTCTCTTGAAATGGTCTGTTCCTTTCATATCGCTGTCATTTTTAGATTATCTGTTTCAGTATCTCTCTCCAATAGGTCGGCTCTACCTCGCTGAGAAGGAAGTCCATGAAATCCCTCCGTGCGTCCTTGTTCAGTTCGTGGTACAATCTTCGGAAAGTTTCAAAATTGCCGTTGATGTACGTTTCCACCATATACACGAAGATGTTGTCCACCTCGTAATATCTGCACTGCTGCGCTGCCGTCTTGCTGTTTCTTTTTGCCATGTCGGTAAGGGTTAAAGGGTGAATAACCAAAGGATGAAGCCAAAGAAGGCAATGGTGGAAAGGATAGCCACGATTACACCTATCGCCACTCGGAACACTCCGTTTACAATCTCTCTGATGATGCCCCAAAGGATGCCGAACACCCCGAAGGCGGTGCGCATCATCAAGCCGCATATCGCCAACCCGATGTGTTGCGCCATTTGTCTGAAATTTGCCGTTGCCGTCATATCTTCGCTGTTTTTGATTTTTTTGTTTTTAATGCGGATTCAAGAGCTGAGGGAGTTGAGTTTCAAACTATCTTATCTGCCTCTCGTTTATCCGACATTTTTTTTATGCGTCTTTCTGTCGCATCGGTCGTTTTCGTTTCGGGTGCTTGAAAAGGTAGGGATTAGGGAATGCAAGGTTTTTCGGTCAAAATACTACCCGCAGGGCTGGAGATTTTTACCGAAAACAGGAGGCTTGACCTTGCTTTCCCGTCCAATCCCGGAATTACCTTTGCGCCCAGAACGAAAATGACTGACTGATGCGGCTTACTGAAAGGCGCAAAATGGAGGTAAACGAAAACAGAGGCAGATTGTGTAGAAAAAAACTTCAGGGGAAAATCCGTAAAAAAAAGAATCACCAAAAGGAAAAAGACATCACCGGAAGCGTGAAAAGGGCAAACCACAACAAAGGAAGTATGATTGTTTCCGATCCGACGGAACTTGTTCAGCCGGGTGGCAACAATCATTCTTCCCGGTTTGTCCGGCTGTGTGTGGGCGCCTGTTTCATTCATGGGGCAGGCTGACACACTCTGCATTCACTTTCCGCTTCCGGCAAAAGAGACAGCGAAAAAAGAAAAATCATTTGAAAACCCGTAAAAGCACCTCTTGGCATAGGCGCAAAAGAAAGGGGCATTGCTTCATCTGTCTAAACATCGTTTAGGCGTGAGGCAATGCCCTTTTCTCCAGCTATGCGGTAGTCGGCACACGTTTGTTCCAAACTCGTTTTGGGCAATGGTGTGCCGACGGACAATACCGCTTTTACGGAAAATTCTTATGAATGAGGGGATAAAAAACGGGAGTTTATATCAAAATCTCGAATTAAATAGCTACTTTTGCATACGAAGAGTTCTTTGAAGGTTACGCAACGCGCAGAAGGATAATGCAGTAGATAACTAACTAAATCGTAACCTATTACTATCAAGAGCAATTAACCTACGCTCATTTCCAATAAATTACACTCTTTTCGTAACTTCTTTTTGCGAAAATACATATTTTCATTTTATAATCTTTCATCTTCTTCCGATTCTTTCCCGTAAAAGCATAAAAAAACCGGAATCACTTCAAGTGATTCCGGTTCCTTTTATGTAATTAAGTCAGATTACTTTATTTCGTTTGCATATTTTGCAAATTCACGGTCGTTCTGAGCTTTAGCAGCCAAAGCAGCATCCTGCTGTTTTACTTTGTCCATGCTGCTCTTAACCAAGTCAGCGTTGTTAGTTCTAGCACCAACAATTGCCATCAGGTAGTTAGTGTAAGCGTCCGGATTCTTCACTGCAGACAGAGTAGATTTAGCTTTGTTATAGTCCTTAGCCAAAATCTGAGCCAAAGCAGCTGAGTTAGTCTTAGTGTCACCGAATGCCTGTACAGCACGGTCATACTGACCTTGTTTGATGTACAAGTTACCCAGAGCTTCGTTAGCTGTGTTAGCACCTGTAGACTTGCTCAAGTAAGTTTCAGCGTTAGCTACGTTACCCTTAGTCAATTCAATCAAACCAAGGTTAGTGTTAACTTCTGCAGCGTTAGAGCTCTTGCTAGCAGCCTGTTTGAAGTAGTTTTCAGCTGTAGCTAAGTCACCGTTAGCATAAGCCATCATACCCAAGTTGTTGTAAGCACGATAGTCGTTCGGATACAATTCAACAGTTTTCTTATAGATAGCTTCTTTACGAGCGTTGTCGTTAGTCAGAGTTGCAGCATACAGCAATTCATCGTTGCTCAATACTTTAGCGTCAGTATCGAATGCAGCGTTGATTTCTTCGTCGCTACGTCCGATTACATCGTAGTTAGCAGTCAAACGAGCACGACGCAACTGCGGCAGGATTTCGTCAGCCAGAGTTTTGTAAACTGAAGAAATGTTCTTGATTTCAGTTTCACGCTGTTCTGGATCGTTGTACATAGAAAGAACACGCAAGATCAGGTCTTTATCCTGAATGTTAGATTTAGAAACCAATTCCTGGAATCCGTCCCAGTCCTGAGCTGTGTATTTAGCATCTACTTCAGTTTCAATCTTACCTTTCTTCAACTGCTGGTTCATGTATTTTTCAGTGTTGTTCTGACGATTTTCAGCCAAAGTAGTATTCAGTTCAACACCACCATCAGGTGAAGCGTAAGCAGAAATTTCGATGTTGTTCAGTTTGTAGTTCTTAGTGTCACCAGCTACAGCTACCACTTGTTTGTGGAATGCTTTCAAGCTGTCAGACTTCAATTCGCTTGCGCGGAGGTTAGCCTGCTGGATCAAGAACATGATCTGAGCTTCTTTAGCCTGCTTGATGATACGCTGGAATGCATCCGGAGCGTAAGCAGCATTAGCAGAGTTTACAGTAGGAAGTTCTGAAGTAGCGATTACACCGTCAGCAATCTTTACAGAAGGAATAGTGTATTCTTTTTTACCTTTCTTAATTTTGAAATCCAGGTAAAGCTCAGATTTAGCCATTTCAGGAACATAGTCGAAAGAAGCTTTCATTGTATAAGTACCACCAGTCTTGTAAGAGATAGTCTGGTCGTTACCTTGTACTTTTTCGCCCTGGAATGTAGCTGGCTGACCTTTAGCTTCGCCACCTTCCCATCTCAAAACTGGAGTAACTTCAACTGTTGCGTTTTTCTTGAAGTATTTTTCCGGGAATTTTCCTGTAATAGTTACAGGTACCTTGCCACCAACAGCTTCCAACACTTCAGGGTTGGTAGTGAAGTAGTCAGGAGATAATTCGCCCATCTTGCTACATGAAGAGAAAGCAAGGACTAACAATGCCACTAACGGCAAATACAACTTCTTAATCATGATGTTAAATATTTAGTTTGTATAAATGAATAATCTTATTGTTTGATTATTTGGGGCAAAGATAAGAAAAACTCTATTACGTGTTAATCATTATCTGTTTTTTTTTGTGAGTTCGTTCGAAAAAACCTTAAAAATCGTTCTTGCCTTACAATCTGTTCATATTTCTGGGGTGGTGCTCCAAGATTTCTTGGCGCAAACGACTGCGGTCAAGGTGGGTATAAATTTCAGTCGTACCTATACTTTCATGTCCTAGCATGCATTGTATGGCTCGCAGGTTGGCGCCGCCCTCCAGCAGATGAGTAGCAAAAGAATGACGGAAAGTGTGGGGGCTGATTGTTTTCTTCAACCCAATCTGTTCGGCTAGCTCTTTAATGATGTGAAAGACCATGATGCGTGAAATGTTTTTCCCGAAACGACTGATAAATACAAAATCTTCGTATCCAGGTTTTATCAGTCCTTCATTGCGGTCTGGAAAGTACAGTTCCAGTTCATGAATGGCGCGTGGGGAGATGGGTACCAGCCGTTGTTTGCTTCCCTTTCCTTCTACTTTGATGAACTTTTCTTTTAGATAGAGATCGGATAGTTTCAGATTGCATAGTTCGGATACACGGAGTCCGCAACTGTATAGGGTTTCCAAAATAGCCCGGTTGCGCTGTCCTTCACGGGTGCTTCGGTCGATGCTTCCTATAAGCCTGTCTATCTCTTCTACCGTCAGTACGTCAGGCAGGTGTTTGCCGATTTGGGGTGATTCCAGCAATTCTGAGGGGTCTTGTTGTATGTAGTCTTCCAGCAAAAGAAAACGAAAAAAAGAGCGTATTCCAGACAAAATGCGAGCCTGTGAACGTGGGTGAATGCCGATGTCTCTTAATCCGGCTGAAAAAGTTTCCAAATTCTCCAGGGTGACCTCAGTAAAATGAATGCTTTCCAGTTCCAGAAATGCGAATAGTTTGTCTAAGTCTGTAAGATAAGCCTCCACCGTGTTTGCTGAAAGTGATTTTTCGAGTTTCAGGTATTGCCTATACTTTATTATTATGCTTTTTTTATCGGCCTTTTTCATTTATTTTTCGTATCTTTGTGCCAAATTCTTCTACAAAGGTATTAAATTTCAGCAGAAGTATACAGATGAGAATACAAATAATCAATGGCCCTAACATTAACCTGTTGGGCAAACGGGAGCCTTCCATTTATGGAGCCGAATCTTTTGAAAGTTATCTGGAGAAATTAAAAGAATGGTATCCGTCGGTAGAGTTTGCATATTACCAGTCGAATGTGGAAGGGGAACTGATTAATAAAATTCATGAGACAGGCTTTTCGTATGATGGCATTGTGCTGAATGCCGGGGCCTATACTCACACTTCCATTGCTTTACAGGATGCTATCCGTGCAGTTACGTCTCCAGTCGTGGAGGTACATATTTCCAATGTTCACCGGCGGGAGGAGTTTCGTCACAAATCAATGATTTCCTGTGCTTGTGTAGGAGTAATCTGCGGATTCGGACTGAATTCCTATCGTCTGGCCGTAGAATCCATTTTATTAGACAACAACAAATTATAGTATATTTATTATGATGCTTAAACAAACAAAAATCGTTGCGTCCATTTCGGACTTGCGCTGCGAAGTAGATTTTATCAGAGACCTTTTTAATGCAGGTATGAACGTGGTACGTATGAATACCGCACATGCCAGCCGTGAAGGTTTTGAAAAGTTGATTAATAATGTGCGTACCGTTTCTAACCGTATCGGTATTCTGATGGATACCAAAGGTCCGGAAGTACGTACTACGGCCAGTGCAGAAGGCCCGATTGATTTCAAGACAGGTGAAAAGGTTCGTATTGTGGGAAATCCGGAACAGGAAACTACTCATGAATGTATTGCTGTAACTTACCCGGGATTTGTACACGACCTGTCAGTTGGAGCAGATGTGTTGATGGACGACGGTGAACTGGCACTGAAGGTAATCGATAAGAATGAAGATACTTTGTTCTGTGAAGTACGCAATGATGCTACTTTGGGAAGCCGTAAGAGTGTGAATGTGCCGGGTGTACGCATCAACTTGCCTTCTTTGACTGAAAAGGACCGCAACAATATTTTGTATGCGATTGAGAAAGACATCGATTTCATTGCGCATTCATTTGTTCGCAATCGTCAGGATGTACTTGATATTCGTGAAATCCTGGATGCACATCACAGCGACATCAAGATTATTGCTAAGATTGAAAACCAGGAAGGTGTGGATAACATCGATGAAATCCTGGAAGTAGCTGATGGTGTAATGGTAGCTCGTGGTGACCTGGGTATTGAAGTGCCGCAGGAACGCATTCCGGGTATTCAGCGTATCTTGATTAAGAAATGTATCTTGGCTAAGAAACCGGTAATCGTGGCTACGCAGATGTTGCACACCATGATCAACAATCCGCGTCCGACTCGTGCTGAGGTTACTGATATCGCCAATGCTATCTACTATCGTACCGATGCGTTGATGCTGAGTGGAGAAACAGCGTATGGTAAATATCCGGTAGAAGCTGTGAAGACTATGGCGAAGATTGCTGCTCAGGCTGAAAAAGATAAGATGGAAGAAAACGATATTCCAATTCCTTTGACTCCGGAAAATACGGATGTAACCAGCTTCCTCGCAAAACAGGCCGTACGCGCTACTAACCTGATGCCTATCCGTGCCATCATTACCGATAGCTTCAGTGGCTTGACTGCCCGCAATCTGGCTGCTTTCCGTGGAAAATATCCGGTATTGGCTATCTGCTACAAGGAAAAGACCATGCGTCATCTGGCATTGTCATACGGTGTGGAAGCTATCTATATGCCGGAAAAAGCCAACGGACAGGAATATTATTTCGCTGCATTGCGTAAGCTGATGGACGATGGTGTACTGTCAGAAAACGAAATGGTGGCTTATCTGAGCGGTGGTAAACAAGGTACTCATACTTCATTCCTCGAAATCAACCAGGTAGGTGATGTCTTGAAGAGCGGAGATGACTACGTTTTACCCAACCGTAACCGTTACTTGTAATCATGAAAGAGACTGACGCGCTCGATGAATACATTCTTCAGCATATTGATGAAGAGAACGACTACCTGAAAGCGCTGTACCGGGCGACGCACGTAAAACTGCTGCGTCCCCGTATGGCTTCGGGGCACTTGCAAGGTCGTATGCTGAAGATGTTCGTGCAGATGATACGTCCGAAGCAGGTACTTGAGATTGGTACCTACAGCGGATACTCCGCACTTTGTCTGGCAGAGGGACTGGAGGAAGGGGCTATGCTTCATACCTTTGAAATCAACGACGAGCAGGAAGATTTCACTCGTCCGTGGCTGGAAAATTCACCCTATGCCGATAAAATCAGGTTTTATATCGGTGATGCCCTTGAAATTGTGCCCGACATGGACATCGTGTTCGACCTGGCATTTGTAGACGGAAACAAGCGCTTCTATGTGGAATATTATGAAATGATTCTGCAAAAGATGCATTCCGGCGGTTATATCATAGCCGACAATACCTTGTGGGACGGACATGTGCTTGAAGAGCCGCATCACACGGACACGCAGACCATCGGAATCAAGAAGTTCAATGACCTGGTGGCTGCCGATACACGGGTGGAAAAAGTAATCCTGCCCTTGCGTGACGGTCTGACTATTATACGTAAAAAATAAAAAAGGTAATATGGAAACAACCAGACAAAACAAGATTGCCCGCCTCATTCAGAAGGAACTGAGCGAAATCTTTCTTTTGCAGACCAAGTCAATGCCTGGTGTGCTGGTTTCGGTCAGCATTGTCCGCATCAGTCCCGATATGAGTTATGCGCGTGTATATCTGAGCGTCTTCCCTTCAGGGAGAAGTGAAGAAATCGTGAAGAACATCAATGCCAATATGAAGTCAATTCGTTTTGAGCTGGGAAACCGCGTACGCCATCAGTTGCGCATCATTCCCGAGTTGAAGTTCTTCGTGGACGATTCTCTGGATTATGCAGAGAAAATTGACGAACTGTTGAAGAAATAATGTATTCAATATTTTAGTAAATACTCACAGAAGAACAAGGGGCGTTGCTTCCGGCTTCTGTGGGTTTTTATTTTGTGTTATATATAAATAAGGTATAACGGTGAACTTTCCTTTTTACATAGCCCGACGATATTTGTTCTCCAAGAAATCTCATAATGCCATTAATGTGATTTCTGGAATTTCCGTATGTGGAGTAGCGTTGGCTACATTGGCCTTAGTCTGCACCTTGTCTGTATTCAACGGTTTTCAGGACCTGGTATCCAACTTGTTCACGGCTTTCGATCCGGAACTGAAAATTGTGCCCACCACCGGGAAAGTGTTCGACGGACAGGATAAAGATATCGCTGCTATTCGGAAGATGCCCGAGGTGGTATTGGTGTCCGAATCGTTGGAAGACAATGCCTTGGTGCAGTATCAGGGGCGTCAGGCCATGGCTGTGATAAAAGGAGTAGAAGATAACTTTGAAGAACTGACACCGATTGATACCATACTTTTCGGAAGAGGAGAACTGCTGCTTCATGATGAGGTGGTGGACTATGCCATTCCCGGTGTGCAATTGCTGGCTACCTTGGGTACTGGCATTCGTTTCCTTGATCCGTTAGAAGTGTATGCTCCCAAGCGAGGGGCTAAAGTGAACATGGCCAATCCGGCAGCTTCTTTTACAGGAGGAAACCTGTTCTCGTCCGGACTGGTGTTTGCCGTGAATCAGGAGAAATACGATGGCTCCTATATCCTTACTTCTTTGAAGTTTGCCCGACAGTTGTTTCAATACACTACCGAGGTCAGTGCCATTAACCTGAAAATGAAGGAAGGCACCGATATAGATGCCTTTAAGCGCAAACTGGAAAAACATTTGGGTGAACGCTTCCGTGTGCTCGACCGTTATGAACAGCAGGCCGACACGTTCCGTATCATGAAAATAGAGAAATTTATATCCTATTTGTTTCTGACCTTCATCCTGATGATAGCCTGCTTCAATGTCATCGGTTCTCTGTCCATGCTCATTATTGATAAGCGTGACGATGTAGTTACGCTTCGTAACCTGGGGGCAAACGACCGGCAGATTGTGCGTATCTTCCTTTTTGAAGGGCGTCTGATTTCATTTATCGGAGCCGTGTCGGGTATTGTGTTAGGTGTGCTGCTTTGCTGGTTGCAACAGACTTTCGGGTTGATTTCCTTAGGAGCTGCCGGCAGCTTTATTGTCGACGCCTATCCCGTCAGTGTGCACTGGGAGGACGTAGTGCTTATTTTCTTTACCGTGCTGGCTGTAGGCTTTCTTTCTGTATGGTATCCGGTGCGTTACTTGAGTCGTCGGTTGCTGTCGAAGTAGTTTCTTCCGGAAGTATATAGATTTTATGAGGTGCTTTCCCTTTGCTTCCTAAAATTTTGCTTTTTACCCATCCGTTCAAATCCTTCCAGGCTTTTGATTTTTGCAATCCGGTCAGTTGACCGTATTCCGTTCGTGTAATAAACGGATGCTGTTTCAAATGCTCCATGAGCAGTTGCAGTCGTTCCTCTTCCGAGTAGCGGGCTGAGCTTTGTTGGAATTTCCATTCCGTCCTGACTCGCGAAAGTTCCTGGCTTTTGCATCTCCGGTTGAAGCTTTTGCTTGTGCGAAACCGTACTTTATCGAATCGGATGTTTTGTGCGTGAATCCCGCTTTCATCTGTCACCTCTTTTTCTGCTTTCAGATTAGCTACCGCATAGGCCATGTGTCCTATTTCTACACATTCTCCTCTGGAAATATAGAAAGATGTCCATTTCTCCACTTCTTCCATTACTCCAATCACGGTTCCTTCCTTGAATCCGGAAGAACGGGCTATCTGACGGATGATGTCGCTGAAGGGGATAGCTCCTCTGGTTACGAGCTTAGGGTAAAGTTTTGGGTTCTTTTCACCGTTCTTTGTACCCGGTACGGGGAGAAAATCATACTGTGCTTCCATGTCTTTTAATTTTTTACAAGTTACTATTTATGTTTTCAATATCCGGACTGTATGTTTCCTTGAGCAAAGCCCAACGTCTTCGGTTCGGAAAACGTTGGGTTTTCGTCAGGAAAACATAGTAGTCTCCTGTGCGAAGATAAAAACTCTCTTAGGGGCTTTGTAGACATATGAAGACTTAAGAAGACATAGGAAGACTTTCTCCTGAAAAAAACAATATATTTTTATCTTTTCAGTAAGAACGTTACGAATACGCCTTTGTGGTCGGTTGGCCAAGTATCTAATGGCTCTATAAACGGGTCTTTAGACGTTTCTTTTTTCCGCTGGTTTTTTACGATACTGCCTTGGGGTCCGAAGATAGCTGCATTTTTTAATTCCAGTTGGGGGTGTGGATAATAGAATATGTAGTCTATACGGTCTCGTTCATCCGATTTAGGTGCCCAAGCCAGTTTCTGGGTAGGGACTTTCTCATTGTCGGATGGAAATGTGAATCCAGGATAATCAAGTACGTTAGGATAAAGGGTACGGTAAGCATCTACAAATCCGTTATTATCCAAAATCAGTGGTACAGTCCAGGGTACAATCAGGCCGTTGTGATCATACAGATCTTTGGTCTCTCGTGTCCAGTCCAGGTGTGACGGTTCATTGAAGTCTCCTCCCAGTATCACCATTCTTCCCTCTGCTATATCCTTCTTCGCGGCTTTGACAAATTCACGGATTGCATCATCTCGTTGAGAGGCATCATTGATGGCCAGTACCTATTGTACAGTTTCTGGAATCGGAATCTCCTTCCATGTAGAACCATCGTATCCTCTTACATTATAATACGCATCATTCAGGTAATCCAGATGGGCTGTGTATACGGCAATCTGTTGCCCATTGACTGAAGCTACCATACGATACATGCTGCCGTGATCATTCTTTTCAGGGAGGACGGCGGTAGAATCAGTGATGGGATGTTTGCTGAGCAGGCCGGAGTCGTAGCTGTAGAACGAGTAGTAGGTTTTTCCCTTTTCTCGTAAAGAGGTGACGATACGGTTGCAAAAACGGGTTTGGTGGTAATTCCGGACTTCACTGAACGTTACGAAATCCGGTTCCAGCCGGGCTATTTCTGAAACAATGGCTTCATATCCTCCGGGAACCATTGTGCCTTCCTGCCAGATGTTCCATTGCAGGACTTTCAGTTTAGTCTGTGCATTGACTTTGCTGCATCCTATTATACCACATAATCCACATAGTAAAAGTAGTTTTTTCATAGTTTGAAAGTTAAAAGTAAATAATTATGGGTAAAGATAGAAGGAATTAGTGTTTTTTGTATACTTATGATTAAAAATAC
>NZ_JBBKBF010000078.1:0-13762 GCF_037892625.1 Phocaeicola sp. ICN-14070
GTCGTACACCACCATGGCAAAGCCCTTCTCGCTGTGCTGCCTGATAAACGGCTCGATGATGGAGAAGGTCTTACCAGAACCAGGAGTACCCACAACCCATGTGCCACGGAACGGATTGACGATGTTCACCCATCCCTTGCGGAACTTGCCCTTGTAATAATAGCGCATAGGGATGTTCACGCTGTACTTGTTCTCCTGCAACTCCCTGCATTGCTCAAAGCTCTCATTCTCGAAGTTGAAGCGGTCTTTCAGCAGCCCTTCCTTCAGGAACTTAGAGATATTGTCGAGGGCGATATGCACCAATACGACACCGACGATGGAAGTGAGCATATAGAGCCAAGTGTTCAAACGGAGGGTATAGAAACAGGGCATTATCGAATGACCGAACAGCCATACGGACTGCACAATCAGCAGCACTCCCGACAGCAGCGGATAGAGCACCTGCCTGCGAGCGTCAAACTCCAGATGCTTCTTGTTGCGCGTTCCCACACAGGTGATACATATCAGCAGGAACGTAGCCACCTTGCTATACACGAGGTTGCCGTCATGGTAAATCATCCACCGCTTGATGCGAGTGTGGATATCCGTCACTACGCCGCCCAAGAAGTCCAACTGCTCCGGCTCCAGTGCGTAGGCGAAGAACTCCATCAGGATGGAGACATAAATCACCGCCCTGAATATCTTGTAAAAACCCTGTAACTCTTTGCTTTCTTCCATTTACTTTACGATGATGTTGGGTGATAATGAGAAAAGATGAAGGATGCCACGGTGGACACCCTCCAATCCTCTTATGAGTTTTATTCGTAGCCGTTGATGGTCTTCTCAGACTCTACTGTCCACGGAGAAATAGTTGCAGATATGACCTCCAAGGTGTTGCGTACAGGCTTCAATGAATAGCTGTAGGAATGACCCGCTTTCCACGTGTCGTTTGTGAGGAATACGAAGTTCTCCCCATTGCTGAGTTGCAATGTCATGTCTGGCATAACCTGTGCAGGAACATAAAGCGTATATTCCATGTGGTCACTTTGTGGGTCGCCGAAATAATAGGTCGTCACCGACTCGTCACTGCATTCTACCTTTCCGGTCTTGATGTTGAAAGTACCGCTGTCAAAATAACCGACGAACGTGAGTAGGCTTCCTGCAAAATCATTGGTGGTGAAACCGTATTCTGGTGAGGTATAGACCTTGATGATGACACGCACCATCTGATGGGTGAAGTTCAATGTAAGGCTCGGATTGGCGTATGATGCCGCTCCACTGGCAAACAGAAAATCATTGACCTTCTGCTCACTCTGTACAGCTGCCTCCGGCACTTGGAACTCTATGAGGTCGTTGGTAGGATTTGCCGTATAGGGATAGTAGGCATTGAAGGTGTGAGTGTCTGTGTCCGTGAAAAACACCTTGTTGGCTGACACAAACTGATTCGTGCCGCCGCTTCGGGTGAACTTCATATTGTTGATCATCCCTGTGGAAGAGATGCCAATCATATCATTGAGTTCCCACTGGTTGTCAACGGCTCGTGTGGAAACGGCAGGTTGCAGCATCTCCAGATTGGTGAATACCTGAAGCTGCTTGGTTGATGTGCTGTCGGTCACGACCACAGAACCTCCGCCACCGGGCAGGTAAATCTCATTGACGATGTCTTGGTCACAGGACGTGAGGAGCATGGCTCCAAGTCCCAACATTAGAAACAAATTCTTTTTCATGCTTTTTCTTTTTTAATTGTTGTACTTTGATGATGATACGGGTGATACTCGATGTCTGTATATGGGCTAATCCATAATCGTGATGATGGGTCTCGCCTTATGCGGCTGCCACTTGGGAGTCTCCTGTATGGCACCGCTTCCCAGTGAGTAAAGCCATGCCTTGGCGGTCGCTTGTCCTTCTACCTCCGTTGAAGTCCAATACCAACAGTCATCATCCTCATCGGGGATAGGTGTGCCGCCGCATTTCAGGATGTATGGGTTGATGATGTCCTTGGCATGATAGAGCAGACGCATCTGTGCCACACTGGGGATATAGGCACTTTGCCCGTAACGCCACATGTCGAAGACACGCTCAGCCAAAGGCGACTTCACATCGGTCGTGCCATAAAGGGCAAAAGTGTTCTTGTTGCCGTCGTAGGCGGTGAGGTCACAGGATGTGTCCTGTTCCACACCGATACTGTCAGCAAAGGCTTCGGGAGCGATGTCCCACAGATAGACGGCATATCCGTTTCCCTCCATTTCTTCCCTCTGATTGACGTTGAACACCACTGCAATGGCTTGCTTGCACGATTGCTCGTAGGTTTCGTAGGGCATCACCTTGCCGTCAGTGGTCAAGATATGGGTGACCTTCATGGCTGTGTCGGGAAAGTCCTGATGCTCGTCACAGGCAGTCAGCAACACCGTTGCCGCAACTGCCAAGATTGAAAACAGTTTCTTCATACGCATAGTCATTTTACAGGAAGTTTCACACCCAGGACAATACCCGTTCTGAACAGGTCTTCACCCTTGATCATCACATCGGTCTTCACCTGCCAGAAGAGCTTCCAGCCGTGTCTGAGTGTATAGTTTTGCTCATAGCCGAGGTGGATGCCACCCAAGAACCTGTCAGTATCGCTACCTGCCGATGCTCCTATGCGCATGTTGCCATGGTGGTTGCGTCCTCTTGCCACACAGGGCTTATAGGCAAAGCCGAAACCATAACTGCGGTAGTTGTTCCAAAAACTCTCAGGACAGACATGACCGCACGATGCGCACTCGTTCCACTTGATATATCCGTTTGCAAAATACTCCCACGCATTGTGGTACTTCGTCTCATACTCGTAGGACAGCGTCACGTCCAGTCCTCGCTCATACAGGCATCCGAACCCCAAGGATATGCGGTCGCTATTCTGCTGCGCCATTGCCGGAGTCATGCTTGCCATAAAACAGATGACAACGAGTAAGGTATGCACAAGCCAATTCCTCACTCCTAATTCCTCATTCCTAATTCTCATTATTCCTCCTCCAACAGTATATGGTTAAACGAATCGGCAGACAGCACATCCTCATAGTCGATGCTGAGCGAGATGGTGCGTCCACTTATCTGTTTTTCCGACAGCTCGATGGTCAGCACCTTGTCGTTGGGGAAGGTCATCTTCTTCACCACAATCACGTTGCGATAGCCATACTTGAAGGTCTTCGCATCGTCCAACACAAGAGATGGGGTCAGTTCCACTATCTGCGCATTGGTAGCCTTGCTCTGCTTCTTGTCCGATAGTTTGATGCGCATCTCGTCGATGTCGAAGCGGATGTTGGTCTTGTTCTCCACGGAGAAGTCGATGAAGAAATATTCGCCCACGCTGTAGATGTTGTTCAGGCGCATTACCATGCGGTGCATCTTCGTCGCCACGTTGCGGTATTTGGCAGACGATGACCATATCTGACGTGCATACTTGGTCATGTCGGCAGTGGACAGGCTTACAGCGGGATTGTTGTAGGCATTGCGCTCCGAGCATTCTATTTCCTTATCGGTTACTGCCTCCTGCATCCTCGTGGTATAGAGCAGTGCATACTGCGTGCGGTAGCGTTCCGTCACGATTGTCACTATCGCCAACACCTCACCGTCGGCATACACGTTGTCCTTCGGCTTCAGGCGGATGGTGTTGTTGATGGGTTGGTCGCCCACCACCTTGTCTGTGGATATATCGACAAAGCGGATGGGTTCGGAGGCGGTGATGACGGTGGTCACTTGGTCGTTGACCGTCAGCTGCTCCATCTCCATGTAGGTGGTCTGCGCCTTGGCTGAAAGCACGCTCAGCGAAAGCAATGCACAGACATTCATTTTCTGAAAACAATTCATATTAGTTGATTTTTTGATGTTTATACTCTATGAGCCACCGTTCCCGACAATTCCGTTGTCGGGCAGTGTCTATTTCCTTTTCTCTTTCCCATTTACAAGGTAAACAAACGTCCCATACTTCAGCTTCACTTTGTTCTTCTTGATAGCCTTGCTGATGGCATTGCTTGTCTTCTGGTAGGCATTGGTCACGGCTTGCATTCCCCATTGCGAGAAACTGTTGTTCGCTCCACTCTGGTCGATGTTCATGTTGCTCTGCATAGCACCGCTCGCCACATCTTTCGTGGTCTCACGGAACTGGCTGCCGGGGACATACAGTCCCTCCAGTCCGTCCGTGTCATAAAGCGAAAGCGAAACCTTTATCAGCTCGTCATCCACAAGGATGGAGTTGATGCTACCCTTCACTCGCTGCGAACCGAAACCGCTCATGGTGGCATAGAGGTACGACCCTTTCTTCACCACGGTCTCACCAATCTCAATATCGTCCAACAGTCTCAGCCGCACCCTCGACCCGTCCGTAGCCTTCACGTCCTCGTCAATGATGGCCTTGATGAGCTTTGGCTCATGCTCGTTCTGCGTCAGGGTGTTGAAATAGTCCGAAGTCACCTTCACCTTCTTCACCACCTCCTGTGCCTTGTCCTCCTCGTCCAGTGCCTTCACCGCCTTGCTGTCCTCGGCAATCTGACCTTTCACCTCAATCTGCTCCTTGGGAGGCCCAGCCTGTGTGGTATCCTGGGCCACGGGGGCAACTGCCGCCTGTCCTCTCAGCCTCGCTTCGGCGAGTGCCTTGTTGAGTGCTTCGAGTGCTTCCGCTTCTCGCGCCTTGGCATCGGCCACTTCGGCTGCATCGTCCTTCTCTTCTGCCTGACGGACGAGTTCCGCAAGGTCTTCTTCTGTGTACTTGGATTCATACGCTTCTTTCTCTTCTTCGTTGTCACGCTCAATGTTATCAACAGCCGAATAGTCTGCTATGCGACCATACGACTTCGCCATGTTCTCATACTTGCCACCGATGCCGTCACCATTCTTAATCTGCGCTCCGGGCAGGTTGGGGTTCAGAAACTCGGTGGTCTGCAGGTTCTTGTCCTGCGTTTCCGCCACCTCCGTATTGAACATGTCAAAGACAAAATAGCCTGTGGCAATCAACGGGATGTACACGATGGCTGGCAGCATGTACTTCGGCTGACGGAAGTTTATCTTATCTGTTATTCTCATCGCTGTCTGATTTTGATGTTACTGACTTGTCTCGATTCTCCTCGTTGGTTCGATGCGTCACGGGAGGAGTGATGCAATGGGCTGCATTCATCATCTGCTTCATGCGCCCTTCCTGCCGCTCGATGGCACTTGCAGCCTCCGTCCGATGACCGTAATACCGCACCATCCTGTAGATGTTGATGCCGAAGCACGTGGCGACAAAGCCGAAGACGATGACGAGAAACAGCGTCTTGTGGGCATTGGCAAAGCCTTGCACCTTAGCCGCCGCACGGTCTATCCTCGCGGTCTTGGCAAACTTGCGCCCTGCCGCCACCTCCTTCTCATACCGCTTCTTGTACTTGGGGTCGTTCTTGTCGGGCATATCCTCGCCCACAAGCATCCGTCTGATTCCTTTTACACTCATACCGCTAGGATATTAGAAGTTTGACTTCGACTTCTGCTCAATATCCTTGTTGAGCAAGGTTCTCCAGTTCGTGATGAGCAGTCCATGAGGATTGTTCTCCGTCCTCGGCACGCGCTTCACCTGTCCCGCCGTCACCAATTCACGCATCAGAATATTGCTCCTTCGCTCTATCCTTTGCCTACCGTAGTAGGTGAACTCCATCTTCTCCTTGTTGAACTTGATGCTGTCGCAAAAGATGCTGAACACGGCACTCGTACCCATGATATTGTTGTAAAAGCCCTTTTCCTTCAGCGTATTGTACTGCGCCAAACCAGTTTCATCGACCAAATACATCGCCTTCTCCATCGAATAGCGGATGTACTTGTCATCGGGAGCAAGCGTAAAGAAGTAATGGTGGAACATCTCGATATGGCTCTTTGCCTCCACATCCAGCGTTTCCTCCATCGTGGTGCGGTTCACCAGTATGGGCACGTTGCCGTCCAATACATACACCTTTTGCTGCGCGTCCGTCACCATGCAGCGCGCCGTCCAGATGCTCGACACCGAGATGATGATGCAGCCCATGAGGAACGCAGAGCAGATGATGCCCACCAGCTTGATTTTGTTTTCTAAGTTCTTGATTACCATACGTTACTGCTTGTTTGAGGTCTGATTTCTCTTCATTCTCACATATTCACGGTGCAGGATGGTGTATATGTCCTTCTCAACTTCTTCCACCAGTTTGGCGTAATACTTGATGCAAGCCTCTACGTAGATGCCTTCGTATTTCAGTTGGATCCACACCCACCAGATGTCACGTTCACGTCTCCGTCGATTTCTGTAGATTTTGGCACGATGCAAGCGATAACTCAGGTAATCTACCATAGGCACTACATACTCGTCGTTATCCTCAAAGCCTTCTGCCATCTCCTCATACTGTGGGTCGATGTAGTTGTTTTCGGAATTGAAAAACTCTTCCTTTGCACGCTTGTTGGCAAACGCCATGAATTTCTCATCTTTGAGCCAACGCTCAATTTCATTTTTTGCTTTCATTTTTCTTGATGGTTACTTTTATTTGTTTCAATAGGAGGTGCGGTGACTCACCGCACACTCACATGTTATCTCATCACGGTCGCCATGGTTCCCGTAGCCGTCATCTTGGCTTGTTGTGCCACGCCCTCGCCGAAGTTTCGGGTTGAGAAGGCGGTGTCGCCCTCTGGTATCATCCATGCCGCAAGGTCGGGCACGAGGTTCAGGCATTTCAACGCCACGATGCTCGCTGCCATCAGATAGCCTGCCGAGAAGAACGAGTTTTGCAGATAGGCTGCCATCGTCTGCTCACTGGCGGTGATGGCCGTCAGGTTCTCTACCTGTATGCAGAGCACAATATCAAACAGCAACAGGACGTAGAAACCGACGAAGTAGAGCATGGCTCCGTAGAAATGAACTGTCAAATAACGGGTTAGCCACTTCGCCCACGCTCCTTCCCACTTGGGCAGCAACGAAAATGCCCATTGTATTGGACCGAATATAGTGAGCATTCCGAGCAATATCTGCTGACAGTATATCGTCGCCCACCAACCGATGCGGAACACGATCAGGGCTATCAGCATCACTATCTTGTCGATGCCCACCACGGCCCCTGCCGTCAGTGAGGTGAACCACAGTTTGCTGGCATCCTTCTCCATGTTGGTCACTTCGTCCACGCCCGTCTGCTCCATCGTCGCCTCTATCAGGTTGGGGTCTGATGTGCCCTTATGCGCCACGTCTGCCTGTGCCTGGAGGTCAGTGTACATCGAGTCCCTGACATATACCAACTGCTGCACCTCCTCAAACTTGTCGGAAATTTGGGTCGCCTCTGCCTCATAGAGGTCGTGGGTGTAACTGCCGATGCAATTGGGAATATAGGATAGAAAATCCAATACGCACCAGCTGCTGCCGCTGTTGGTCATGCCTGTGTCAGCAGGTGGGTACCACCAACAGAGGATGATGCTCACCACCAAGGGCTTGAACAGTTTCATCACGTCCAACGGTTCGTTCTTCACCATCATCTTGTAGGCCATGCTTGCCGCCACGATGATAGAGAACAGTGCCGCCAATGCCATACACATTTGGAGGATCCACCAGAACGGCCCTTGTGAGCCTGTGAAGGTGGCATCGGTCAGGAACTCGTTGGTCTGGAATATCACATCGTCAATCTCCTCTTCGAGGATGTTGATGCCGAAATCGCTGAGTATGTTGTCTGCCATCAGTGCCTGGTTCTATTGTTGATAATCTCTTTGATAAACTCTATGCCTTTCGGTGTCCATGACAGATAGAAGTGGTAGAAGCAGCGCATCCTGCCTGTGACATATACCGCAATGCCCTTGTCCTGAAGGTCTTCACGCAGTTTCCACATTCCATATTCCTTGGTGATGATGCCTTCCTCTTTGAGGGTCTTCACAATCTTGCCGTAGTAACTTCCGACATATTTGTGAAGCTTTGACATTGAAACTACCTCTAAATCAGATGGCATATAATGCTCATCAACGATGGGTGTCCTGCCGATAACGCTGATTCGCTTCGGCATCCTTGACATCTCCAACTGCCACTTGCCGTTTTTCCTCTTGGCGGCATAGAGACGTAACTGTATTTTTGATATTGATTCCATAGCTATTTCTTTATTTTATGTTCTTTCGATAACAGGAATGACTCCCACGCTCTTCAGTTTCTCATAGAGGAAGCGGCGACCTTTCTGTGTCCATTTGGTGTTCATGCGCACATCCTCCGTACCGTCCTTGTGTTTAATGAGGTAGGTCTCGCTGGTCACATAACCGCAGTCCTTGTAGTCGGCATACAGAATCCACTGCTTGCCACGCTGATACTGGATGTTCATCTCCTTCAGACGTCGGTTGAAGCGGATGGACGACTCGCCATAGTCCTGTGCTATCTGTGTGACCAGGACACTGCTCTTCGTGGCAAGGATGATGTCAAGGTAACTCACCTTGTCCTTCATCTCCGTCACCTCCTGTTGCAGGTCATCCACCTTGGATCCCAACTCAACGATGCGTGTCCTTTGGTGTTCACACTCCTGTTCGACAAGCAGACGCTTTTGTCGTTCTTCCTTCAGATTGACTGCTAACCGTATCAGGAAGTCTGGCTCTGCCAATGCCTTCTCGATGGTCTGCTGTGTCATATAGGCACCATGCTTGCGGATAGAGGGGAGCACCTCCGATGTCACCCACTTGCGGAAACGTTTGGCTTCGGGTTTGCGACTGTCAAGGATGACATCATACAGTCCGTCTTCATTGATAAAGTTTGTAACCTGTTCTCTTCCAAGACTATCCGAGATGGGGTACTTTGAAAGTACATCATCCGAAAGTCGTTGTACCAACTTGCTGGTTTTTAGTCCAAGAACTCTTGCCACATCAGCCAAACAGAACAAGGGTTGCTCTGGTGTTCCTGTGGTTCGGACTGCTCCAAATTCCTCGTTGTTGAAAATCTGAATATCGTTCATATCTCTATGCTGTTTTGTGATTATTTCTTCTCTTCCCTTATTTCTATCTGTTCACACTTTCTTCACCCTCACCGCTGTTGGCATCATCGCCGTCAGTGCCTGTCGAGCTCCTCACGCCCTTCATGTTTTCCTGCCAACGGCTCTTGGCATCGCTGATGATGCTGCCTTTATGTACTACACGGTCGTTGGTGGCTGCCAAGAGGGCGGTAGTCTGGCTTTGGGTGTTGAGCTGCACAAGGTATTTCAGTAGTGTCTCGTTCTGTGTCGTCAGGTCGGCATAGATGCTAAGATACTGCCGCTTTCTCTGTGCATTGGGCATATAGGCATCCTTGGTGGCTTTCACGGCACACTGGTACATATTGTACAGTTCCTCCCACCGACGCTTGTCGTTGATGGTGCCTCCTGTAGGGATGATATGGTCTATGTTCGCCTTCATCTTGTCCAACTGACCGTTGATCTTGCTGCTTTCGGCAAGCCAGGCGAGGTCTATCTGTCGGTCGGCTACGTTCAAGGCTTCCACCTCAGCACGCTTGGTGAGGGCAGAGTCTATCTTCTCCGCATCATCTACTTGGTTGTAGAGGTTGATGCCGGCAAGAGTGCGGAAACCTAACTTGTTCTTCTCTGCCGCTGTCTTCTTATAGTTGTTATGTAACAGCCAATAATAGAACTCAGGGGTGAGAGAACCGCCACCTGTCTCCATCACCGTTATCTGGTTCTGCTTGGAGGAGTCGTGGTTGTAGGTCACGCTCTGGGCTGTGGCTTTGATGGTGGTTGCTACCGCCATGATGAGTATCATTGTCTTCTTCATGTCCGTTCTTCTTTTGTTTACAATCCGTCAATAGTCAAGTTTTCCTGCCACTTTCCATCGGCTGAAGGCATCTTCCAGTATCTCTTCCTTCGTCCTCGTCCGATACACCTTCTCCTTCCAATAGCCCATGCGCAGCTGCACATACCGCCATGTCTGGAAGTAGGCTTGGTTCAGATGTTTTTCTATCAGGTCCAACGAATTGTTGATATTGTCCAACACCATCAGCAGGTCGGAAGTTGAACAGGCTGCCGCTCCTGTGGCATACAACACGAGGTCGTTGACGCTATGGTAGAGTTGGCTTCCTTCGTTGTATATGTTGTCGATGGCTTTCTTGTTGATGCTGATGAGCATCGTGTCAGCCAGTTCGATGTGTTTCCGCTTGATGACCTTATCATTGAAGTCCTCCAACAGGTTCTTGTAGTCACTGATGCGGTCGCTCACCGTCTGGTAGGTGCTCTTCACGTTCAGCACCGTGCGCAACGACTGGTACATCACATCGATGATGTCGAAGGCCCGGGTGTATTTGTCCAAATCCACATTCAGTTCCTTGTATTTGCCCACCTCTTCACTGCTGTATTCATGCAGCAGTTGATTGCTGTACTCCAAAGTGCTGCGTGCCAGCAAGAGGCTGCGCTGCTTCTTGTGGTCGTTGATGTATGCTTCCACCGATACCGCATCGAATCCCCATTGCGCCAAGGCTGTATTGGGGAAGAGGGTAATCAGCAGGAGAGCTATGATGATGGTATGTCTCATTCTCCGTTCCTCCCTCAGTTTTCGTTCTCGTTATCTTCACCATTCCCTCTGTTAGGGTCTGCATTCTCTCTCCATCGCTCGTAGCACTCTTCAATGAGTGTCCTTCTGCGACCTTGGTCTGCGTCGATTGAAGGAAGAATGTCCTTCAGCACGTCAATGATGCTGCGCTTGTAGTGCATCATTTTTTCTAATGATACCAAGTCGGCGTAAATCTTGGTGATACGGCTATCTACTTCACGGGCTATCTCCAGACGGTCGCTCGACCAGAGCAGGTGTATTACATCGTCATTGTCGGCGGTCTGGGTTGCCTCGCTCTTGGCATATTCTGTGGTGATGCTGCACGACGGGAACTCCTGGGCTATCTCCGAGATACGGCTGTTCACCTGCCTCGTCTTCTCCTCGTCAGAGGCATTCGGGTCAAGGGTCAGCACATCCACCACCTGTGTGTCGGTGTATTCCGAGGTCAGCTCCCACGATATTTGCAGTATCGCACGGTGTATCTTGATGCCAAGGAAGTACTTGGGCTTCCTTGCAATGGACAGTGTCGCCTTGAAGGTGATAATGCCGTTGATGTTGGGCATGGTGGCAGTTCGGACGTAGGTGTAGCCGTTCCACGAACCGGCACCTTGCCACGTGAGATTGTAGGCTGACTTCACATCCTGCATGATGGCAGGGATGCGGTAGTAGTCATCGGTGGAGGTGGCATTGTCGTTAGCCGCCTCGCTCTTGGCATTCTGTATGTCTGCCAACTGCTGCTGCCATGTCGCCAATTCCTTCTTCAGGTTGTCTATCTTCGTCTTGTTGACATTATGTTGCTGCCGCAAGGCAGGGGCTTCCTCCACAGAGGCATTGGCTATCTGCGTGAGCAGGTTCCTGTTCTCTGTCTCCAACTGGCTTATCTGCGCCTCCAACAGGGCTATCTTGCTATTCGCCTCACGTTCCTTCTCGTCCAGTTCCGATAGGTCGAGATTATTTTCTGATACGCTTGTCCTCATGGCGCATTCCTTGCTGTGGGCATTGAGCGAACCGCCGCACTCACGGCACTTGTACTGCGTGCTGCCCTGTCCGAGGGTGACACCGTCCGAACAGGTGACGCTGATGGTCACGCTCTCCACGCCCTTCAGTTTGGCGGCATCGGTGGCTTGATAGTAACGGCGTGCGTCACTGCCGATGTAATAGACATAGCCCTCCTCGTTGTCGTTATACTCCGAGAGACGTGCCTGCAACTGACGCTTGAAGGTATTCAAGTCCATGCTGTAGGAGTCGAAGACATCCTCATACACCTCTTCCACGTTGTTCCAGCTCTTGGTAACGTGTATCTCGTAGGCGTAGGCCTTCTTGGTCTGCTTGCCGCCACGGCTGATGATGTACGACGACATCCAATAGTTCATCGTATAGGTGAAGCCGTCGCTCTGGGCGTTGAGCTGCTGCACACGGCTGCGGCTCCATCCGGCATGGTTCTCCGAGTTGGCCAGTATCTGCTCTCGCTGCGTGCTGTTAGGGTAGAAGTTGGGGTCGGAGGTGTTGATACGATACCAATGGTCACCGTTCAGAATACTGTTGTCATCGGTCGGCGGATAGTAGTCACAGAGGCTTACGCTGCCTTGGTCTCGTCGGGCAATGTACCAACGCTGTGTATAGTAGTTGCCCTGCGTCTCGCTCAGATAGTCTGTCATCCACGAGGTGATGTTGTAGTTGGAGAGGTCGAAGAGGGCTGCCACGTTGTCCTCGCCACCCACCAGACTAAGGAGTGTGCTGCCGATGCCGTTCTCTGCCTGTTCATAGAGGTCATGGTAGTTGTCATAGATGTCGATGATTTTACTCACCTTGCCATTGAAAAGGTCGTTGAAGGCACTCTGCTGCAAGAGTGCGCCTGATGCCCCGTTGATACCTGCCGTCGCCAACGATGCTCCCATATTGTAAAGCGTCTCGATGTCGGCGGTGAGGTTCTCCACGGTGAAGTTGCCGGGCACACTGGCGATGTCATCCAACAGCTGCTGCCAATCTACATTGCCTATCTCCGAGAGTTTGAGGATGGCGGCTATCTCTTGGTTGATTTCCAAGAACTGAATGTCGGCAAAGGTCAAGCTACTGTTGGTCACGACACTCTCAAACTGCATACACAGCGACTTTGTGTCGGCGCATATCTTCATCAGGTAACTGCCCCAGTAGAGGGCGGTCTGCGGACTTTTCAGCATCATTCCTGCCACCGTCCATATCTTGGGCATAATCTTGTTCGCCACCATATTGTGGATGCGGCGGTAATAGTAGTTCTCCGTGCTACTGCTCCAAATGCCGAGGTCGGTGAATGCCTTGCGCTCCAAGAACTTGGCAGCGAAGATGCCGGCAGTGGCAACCTCTGCGGCATTGTAGTGCTTCAAGATTTCGCCCACCTGCTCGTTATAATAGCTCTCTGCCATAGCTCCAGCACCGAATGCGGCAGCCATGGCGGCAACGATCTGCTTGTCGTAGTTCACGCTGTAATACTGCGCATGAACCCTTCCCACGACAAGTGTAAGACACATATATATTATAATAAGGTATAAACGTCTCATTGCTTCACTACTTTACGTTTTTACTACTTTCAGTTTCTACTATTCCACTACTTTACTACTTGTAGTATTTACTATTGGTAGTATTCACTACTAATCGTATTTACTACTAATCGTAAATACTACCCAGCCACCGTTCCCGAAAGTTTTGCTTTCGGGCATCTGGGCTTTACGTCTATTCCGGGATTTCCGTTTCCATCAATCAGCCCCCGTGCTCGCCGTGTCAGCGGCGAGTGGCTCCATCGTCCGTCAAATTGAGCACATGCCCCGCCTCATTGACCTTCTGCGCAAATGCCAACGACTTCCCGATGCCACTGGCATCCCAATCTCTGCAATACCGCTCGATAGCCTCCTGATGTCTGCACTTCAGTTCATGCTTATAGAGTTTCAATGCCTCCTTCTCAGCTCGCTCGGTGGTGTAGGTCATATAGCACTCGTGCGGCTCCTCCACACCATACACTCCGCTCGTCGATCCACGTCGGATAAACACCTCACGGAAGAAACTTCTTCCCTCCTTGTTATCCAAGCGGTTGACAGTGAATATCTTCTTGCAATCCACATCCGTCAATCCTAATATCGCCTTGATCTCGTCGAATCGCTCACGAAATTTGCTTTGGTCGAGCAGCATCACCACGTCGGAGTTGTTGATGATGGCTTCCTTCACGATGGGACTGCCGATGATGTCCTGTATCTCCTGTGTCACTACGCCCACGCTCGCCCAGAACTTTCGGGCT